>JAUVCP010000261.1 GCA_030590765.1 Flavobacteriaceae bacterium
CCAATAGATAACATCATTGCTCTTGCACTATTACATAAATCTGCACCTAATGCTTTCGCTCTAAGCATATGAAAACCTGAAAATATTTTACCTGATGCAATGATCTTGATCTCGTCTTTTAGATCGTATCCAACCAATGTATCATGTACAAAGACCAACCCTTCTCTTAAAGGCATTCCAATAGAATTTGAAAATTCAACAGGAGCTGCACCTGTACCTCCTTCTCCTCCGTCAACAGTAATAAAATCGGGTTTAATTCCAGTTTCGATCATTGCTTTACAAATATCAATAAACTCCTCTTTTTTCCCAACACACAATTTAAATCCTATAGGTTTTCCTTCTGAAAGACCCCTTAGTTCTTTGATAAAACCCATCATTTCTTTCGCATTTGAAAAAACTGAATGTGAAGGAGGTGACAAAACATCAGTACCTGGTTGAATATGGCGAATTTTAGCAATTTCAGGAGTGTTTTTTATAGCTGGCAAAACACCTCCATGCCCGGGTTTAGCACCTTGTGATAATTTAATTTCAATCATCTTGATATTTTCATTTATTGCTTTTTTCTTAAAAGTATCCGGACAAAACTTCCCGTCTTCCGTTCTACATCCAAAATATCCAGTTCCTACCTGCCAGATAAGATCACCACCATGTTCTAAATGATAGGGGCTTACACCACCCTCTCCCGTATTGTGAGCAAACCCGCCAATTTTAGCACCTTTGTTTAAGGCTAAAACTGCATTATTGCTCAATGAACCAAAACTCATTGCTGAAATATTCAACAAACAGGCATTGTAAGGCTTATTACAATCTTTTCCTCCAATCTTTATTCTTGGTGTTTCATGTTTTTCATAAGTATTCTGTACATACATAGAATGATCCATCCATTCATAACCCGACTTGTAAACATCCATTTGTGTTCCAAACGGAGTTGTATCATTAACTTTTTTAGAACGTTGATAAACAAGAGTTCTGAAAATCCTGTTGATTGGTCTTCCTTCGGTATCTGTTTCAACAAAATACTGCATAATTTCAGGCCGTATCGATTCTAATACATACCTCATTCTACCAATAACCGGAAAATTTCTTTTGATAGCATGCTTGGTTTGGATCATATCTATTATTCCTAAAATGATCAAAGGAATAATTAGAATAAAACTCCATAATACAGGAGGCCAGAAATTAGATATGATTAAAACAATAATAATCACAAATGCAGATATCAAAACAAATTTTTCTCTCACTTTCATTCTTACAAGATTTAGATTATGCCCTTAAATTACACTAAAAAAATAGAATAGACTAATTGTAGTTAGTGGACGAAATAAATTTCAAAACTTTCTTTTGAATAAAAATAATGTAATGTCTTATCTTTGTTAAAACAAGAATTTTGGGAACTATTAAAGTTAAAAATATTAGGGTGTACGCCTACCACGGGTGCTTGCTTGAAGAAGGTAAAATTGGTTCAGACTATCAGGTTGATCTTTCGGTCAAAGCTAATTTAAAAAAATCTGCAAAAACAGATGAATTAAGTGATACGGTTGATTATGTACATTTGAATCAAATTGTAAAGGAGGAAATGGCCATCAGAACTAAATTACTGGAGACTGTTGCAGATAAAATTTTAGATAGGATTCTTTTAGAAATCCCACTAGTTGACCATGTAAAAGTTGAAGTATCTAAATTAAATCCTCCCATAGGCGGAAATGTTGAGCTGGTTTCTATTGTAATGCATAGGGAAAGATAAAAATAGATCCCCTTGATCATTTTCAATAATGGCTTTTTAGTATCGATAATAAGAGTAAAAATACTGTTTAAAGTCAATTTGCTTCACACCTTATAAATTATTGTATCCAACTAATACTAATTAACCTCCAATTTAATTGCAAACATTATTTTTTTGATTAAATTTGCACTCTCAAAATGGCGTCATGGCCGAGTGGCTAGGCTGGGCTCTGCAAAAGCTCCCACAGCGGTTCGAATCCGCTTGACGCCTCACTCAAAACCACACTACCTAACATGTTGGAAGTGTGGTTTTTTTGTTTTCTTTAACATATTATTACTATATTTTTTTGCATATTTGCGTGGCTAAAATTTTGCAATGCATATCTACCCCATAGAAACAGGTAATTTTAAACTAGATGGCGGTGCCATGTTTGGAGTTGTGCCAAAAGTTATTTGGCAAAAGACCAACCCTGCTGATGGTAATAATTTAATTGAAATGAGCTTGCGCTGTATGTTGATTGAAGATGGTAATAGATTAATATTAATTGATAACGGTACCGGAAATAAACAATCTGATAAATTTTTTAGCTATTATTTTCCTTTCGGAGATGACACTTTAGACAGATCATTGAAAAAAAGAGGTTTTCATCGTGATGATATTACAGATATTTTCTTAACACATCTTCATTTTGATCATTGCGGTGGTAGCATTCAGTGGAATAAAAACAGAACCAGTTATGAACCAGCTTTTAAGAATGCTGAATTCTGGAGTAACGAAAATCACTGGAAATGGGCTACTGAACCCAATCCGCGTGAAAAAGCTTCCTTTTTAAAAGAAAACATTCATCCTATTGAAAGTAGCGGACAACTTAATTTTGTAGATATTCCTAAGAACAAATATCTGCAAAACTCAGATCTGGGATTTGATATCTTTTTTGCTGATGGACATACCGAAAAACAAATGATACCTCATATAAAATATCAGGATAAAACAATTGTTTTTGTAGCAGATCTGTTACCAACTGCAGGACATATTCCGTTACCCTATGTGATGGGATATGATACCCGACCATTATTAACCATGGATGAAAAGGCAAAATTTCTGCAAAAAGCAGCGGACAACAATTATTACTTATTTTTGGAACATGATGCTGTAAATGAGATCTGTACCGTTAAACATACCGAAAAAGGAGTGAGATTAGACCAAACTTTTAAATTCAATGAAATATTCAAATAATAAATAATCAAAATAAAAAATGATGAATAAAAAATTACTATTAGGCTTAGGTTTTGCTATAATTCTTTCAAGTTGTAGCACTACCAAAAATGTGCACAGTGTTGCCGTACCTCAAGGATCAACAGTTGCCGTTACTATTCCTGCAAAAAAGGGAACAATGTCAACAGAGGAAATTCAAAATTGGCCTCACGCAGATATAATGACGGATTCCGTTCCGGGAATGAGTTTAGATAAAGCATACCAATTTGTGGCAAACAAAAAAGCTACTACTGTAGTTGTTGCGGTAATTGACTCAGGAATTGACATCAATCATGAAGATCTAAAGGACAATGTTTGGGTAAATAGCGATGAAATTGCCAACAATGGAAAAGATGATGATAAAAACGGTTATATTGATGATATTCACGGTTGGAACTTTTCAGGAGGTAAAGGAGAAGCTACTCCTGAACAATTAGAAGTTACCAGAATTTACAAAAAGCTTAATGCTAAATATGGTGATAAAACTGAGGATCAGATTGCTGCAAAAGACAAAGAAGAATATACTTATTACTCTAAAGTAAAAAAAGATTTTGAAAAAAGAATTAAAGAGGCCAAATTAAACTATAAAGGTTATGTTTCTACAAAGAAAATGATAGAAGATGCAGACAAGGAAGCTATCACAAAACTAAATAAAAATGTTTATACCATAGCAGATCTAAATACTTTGGATCCTGCTGAAAGATCTCCAATATTAATGAGAATACTTGCTGATGGTGCTACTGTAGAAGATGTATATAAACAACTTGAAGGCGGTTTAAAATATTATGGATCTCAGGTTAACACGATGTATAACCTTGATTTTAATGGAAGAACTACCGGTGATGACCCTTCTAACATCAATGATGTTCCTTACGGAAATTCATATACAGTTGGTTCTTTAGAGGATGAAATGCACGGTACTCACGTTTCAGGAATAGCTTTAGCTACAAGAAATAATGGTAAAGGAATGAATGGTGTTGCTAGCAATGTAAAACTATTAACTGTTCGTGCAGTACCCGATGGTGATGAGTACGACAAAGATGTAGCACTTGCTATAAGATATGCTGTTGACAACGGCGCAAAAGTGATCAATATGAGTTTTGGTAAAAGTTACTCACCAAATAAAGAATGGGTTTATGATGCGATTAAATATGCAGCAAGCAAAGATGTTTTATTGGTACATGCTGCTGGTAATGACGGGAAAAATATTGATAAAAGTGATAACTTCCCTACAGATGCTGATGACAAAGTAAAAGAATATGCTGACAATGTAATAACCGTAGGAGCAATGACTCGTCAGTATGATGAAAATTTAGTTGCTTCATTTTCAAATTACGGTAAATTGAATGTTGATATTTTCGC
>JAUVCP010000137.1 GCA_030590765.1 Flavobacteriaceae bacterium
TTTTTCTCTTACCCCACGCAATAGTTGCAGTTAAAAACCCTGCTATTTCTATATCTTCTTTTGTGGAAAACTGATGTAGAATTTGAATAGGATCACTATCCACAAATTTTGGGTTGTTGTATTCCTTAACTTTTAGGTTTAAAAATTCTTTCAGTTCTGATTGATTCATTTACTGGGCTTGATTAAGGTATGAAATGTAGTATTTTATTTTTGAATATTGAATTCCGATTTTGAATAGTTTAGAAATAAAATTAATAATTACTGACCTTGGAAGGTGAGTAATCCTCCCAAAGTCAGGTTGAACGGATATTTATTAAAAATGTTTAAAGACTCCTTAAATAAATCATTACTTTTGAGAAATTGTTACTCGAAATAATGCTGTTTAAAAATCCTGAAATTTTATACTTCCTGTTTTTATTAATTATTCCTGTAATAATACACTTATTTCAGCTTCAAAGATTTGAAAAAGTTGCATTTACAAATGTAAAACTGCTTAAAGAAATTAAGCAGCAAACACGTAAAAGTTCCCGACTTAAGAAACTGCTTTTATTGCTTACAAGGTTGCTGTTGTTAGCTTGTTTGATCATTGCTTTTACACAGCCATATTTGAAAAAGAAGAATACCTTACAGCACAAGGAAACTTATATTTATCTTGATAATTCCTTTAGTATGAAGGCCAAAGGAGAAAAAGGTGAATTATTTCAAAGAGCAAAGAATGATCTACTTAGGCAGCTGGATAACAGATCAAATGAAATTACGATTATTACAAATGATCATATTTATAAAAATATAGAAGGAAATGATCTTTTACAAATTGATTATCATCCTGTTAAAAAAGATTTAAAGGCTGTTTTGCTACAAATTAATAATTTGAGGAATAATAAAATAAAAAAACCAGCTCATATTATTGTTATTTCTGATTTTCAGAAAAATATACCAGATATCCAGGAGCTGAAACTAGATAGTTTAGTTGACTATTATTTTATACAGACATTACCTGTTCAAAGTGAAAATATTTCCTTGGATAGTGTTTGGATCAATGATAATAATCATGAGAATACTAAGATAAATGCATTGATCAAAAGTCATGAAATGGTAGTTGATAATCTAAGTGTTTCTCTGTTTATCAATGATTCTCTTTTCGGAAAATCAACAATTTCTCTTGATAAAAATAAATCTGAAATCGTGGAGTTTGTTATTCCCTATAAGGCTGAATTTTATGCTAATATTACCCTGGAAGACAATAGGTTGAAGTTTGATAATACTTTATTTTTTAATACCGTTAAAAAGGAAAAAACACCTGTTTTGGTAATTGGTAGCAATAATAAATTTTTATCAAAAATTTATACCGAAGATGAATTTGTAATGACATCAACAAATGTCAAATCCATTGATTATAGTTTATTTTCAAAACAAAGGCTGATCATTCTCAATGAATTACAATCGTTTTCAAATACCATGATCCAAAACCTTAAAGGTTTTAAAGGGCATCTGGTTATCATACCATCAAAAGATATTGATTTGCAAACTTATAATCAATTATTGACCACATTGCAAATAGGGAAAGTTGAAAAGCCAATCGACTCTAAAATTTATGTGAATAAGATAAACTATAATCATCCATTTTTTAAAAATGTTTTTGAGAAGAAAACGGATAATTTTCAATACCCAATGGTTAAACAGTATTATCCAAATCACTTTTTTTTAAGGACCTCCTTGTTAAAACGAAGTGATGACTATGATTTTCTTACAGAAATTGCTAAGAAAAATCAAAAAATATACTGGTTTAGTTCCTCTTTACAACCTGAAATCACAAATTTTATTAATTCTCCACTTATAGTACCAGTTTTTTACAATTTTAGCTTACATAATTCCAGTCATAAGAATTTGTATTATACTGTTGGAGAAAAAAATGAGATAGATTTTAAAAATGATCATAAAAGTGATGCGGTTTTTCATTTGCAAAATGAAGAGCTAGATTTTATTCCTTTGCAAAGTAAGACATCGGATTTTGTGAAGATACAAACGGAAGAAAAACCTAAAATATCGGGGCTTTATAAAATATCAAATAATTCAGTTGCTTATCGGAGTATTTCTTTTAATTATAATCGAAATGAAAGTGATTTATCTTATTATCAGTTAGATAATTATTTGATAAATAGTCAAAATGTTCATTATTCTAATTCGGTTGATAAAGTGTTGTCTCAAATAAATGAAGAAAATAAAAATCGAAATTTGTGGCAATTATTTATTATTTTTGCTTTGATATTTTTTGGAATTGAAGTTA
The DNA here is from genome assembly GCA_030590765.1 of Flavobacteriaceae bacterium. Classification (GTDB taxonomy): domain Bacteria; phylum Bacteroidota; class Bacteroidia; order Flavobacteriales; family Flavobacteriaceae; genus Lutimonas. The sequence goes on from JAUVCP010000137.1 coordinate 2,288, forward strand.
TCATACAAAAATTACTTAAAAATTAGAAGCGACTAAACAGATGCTTTAATATAAAATCTTTTCAAGTGAATGTACTTATAAAATCTGCTAAGATTATTGATAAAAATTCAAGTTTTCACGAACTTACAAAAGATGTTTTAATTGAAAACGGGATCATTACAAAAATTGCAAACAAAATCTCTAATCCAAAAAAGTTTAAAGAAATTGCTTTAGAAAATTTACATATTTCTAATGGATGGTTTGATGCCAGTGTTTCTTTAGGAGAACCAGGGTATGAAGAAAGAGAGAATATTGATCACGGTTTGGAGGTTGCAGCCAAAAGCGGTTTTACAGGAATAGCTTTAAACCCAAATACTAAGCCCTATATTGATAACAAGTCTGCAGTTGAATTTTTAAAAAGAAAAGGTATAGATTCACTGGTTGATCTTTATCCTATTGCCAATTTAACTCAGGGTTCAAAAGGGAAGGAACTGGCGGAGTTATATGATATGAAAAACTCTGGAGCTATTGCTTTTGGTGATTATAATCATTCTATAAGCAATGCCAATTTAATGAAGATTGCCTTGCTTTATGCACAGAATTTTGATGGTTTGGTAATGAGCTTTCCACAGGATAACAGTATTGCAACCATTGGATTTGTAAATGAAAGTGAAAATACCACACGATTGGGATTAGACTCCATTCCTGGTCTTGCAGAAGAGTTGCAAGTAGCTCGTGATCTTTTTTTGCTGGAATATACAGGTGGTAAACTGCATATCCCTACTATTTCTACATCAAAATCTGTTAAGTTAATTAAAGAAGCAAAGAAAAAAGGATTGGATGTTACTTGTAGTGTATCTGTTCATCATTTGGTTTTGACAGATGAAGAAATTGAATCCTTTGATACCAATTATAAAGTGAAACCACCTTTGCGATCTAAATCAGATACAAAAAATTTGATAAAAGGAGTAAAAGATGGTACTATTGATATGATTGTAAGTGATCATAACCCAATAGATATTGAAAATAAGAATGTAGAATTTACAAACGGAATGTGTGGAACCATTGGATTAGAAAGCTTTTTTGGAAGCGTTCTATCTGTTATGGATCTGGATGATTTTATTAGTAATATCACAGAAAACCCAAGAAAAAGATTTAGTTTGCCAATAAATAAGATCGAAAAAGGGGAAAAGGCAAATTTGTCTTTGTTTAATCCTGATTTCAATTATACTTTTAAGGAAGAGAACATTCTTTCGAAATCTAAAAATTCAGCCTTTATAGGGAAAAAATTAAAAGGGTTGATATATGGAATTGTATCAAATAATAAAATAAATATAAATTAATTAAATCTCTAAAAATGAATACAGGAACAGTACAAGAAGGAAAAACCATAGCAATAATTAGTTACATTACTTTTATAGGAACTATCATTGCCTATATCATGAACCAAAATAAAAAAAACTCTTTTGCCTCTTTCCATATCAGACAAGCAGTTGGAATAGCCATATTAGGAGTTGCTATTTCTATACTTAGAAATTATATAAGTCTTGGTATTGTTGGTTCTATTTTATCAATTGGAGTATTGGTATTAAGCATTATTGGAATTATTAGTGCAGTACAGGGCGAAGAAAAAAGAATTCCTCTTTTGGGAGATCAATTCCAGGAATGGTTTAAAAGTATTGGATAACCAATATATTTATTCGAATCATCCATTATTAGTAAGCAAATCATCTTTAATTTTATAAGCATATTACATTTATGTCTGAACTTTCCTTAGATTATTTGGTTCGATATCCGAAAAAGAATGTTGAAAACCCACCTTTAATGATTATGTTGCACGGTTATGGGAGCAATGAGCAGGATCTGTTTTCATTTGCCGATGAATTACCGGATGAGTTATTGATCATAAGTGCAAAAGCTCCCCTGACTTTAGGTATGGGGTCCTATGCCTGGTATTCCATACGATTTAGTGAAGATTCGGCTAATTTTTCTGATACTACAGAAGCAAAAGCATCTCTTGAAAAAATCGATATTTTTATCAGTGAAGTTAAAAAAGAATTTAAAGTAAATACGAACAATATTTTTCTTTTAGGATTTAGTCAGGGCACTATTTTAAGTATTGCTTACGCATTGAATAATCCTGATAAAGTACAGCATGTTGTCGCTTTAAGCGGATATGTAAATCAGCAATTATTACAAGATGATTTTAAAGAAAACAACTTTAACAACTTAGATCTCTTTGTGTCGCACGGATCTGAAGATCAGGTAATTCCTGTAATCTGGGCAAGAAAAACCCCTGATTTTTTGAATGCTTTAGGAATTGAAAATTCCTATAAGGAATATCCTGTCGGACATGGAGTTGCTCCACAAAATTTTTATGACTTTCAAAAATGGGTGCAGGAAAGATTATAGTTCAAATAAATGTATTACAATCATTAATTCAAAATAGTCATGAAAATTAGCTCCAAAATATTTTTTCTAATACTGTCATTTATAGTGATCTTTTCATGTGAGAAAGGTCAAAAACAAGATATCTCTAAATTTATTGAACTAAAAGATAGTATCAAAAAAGAATATGCACCAGATAAGAGAGTTGCACTGTTTGATATTGATTTATCCCAATTTAATGGATTGATTCTTCTAAAAGGAGAATCAGATCAACCAAAGACTGTTGCTATTTTAAAACAAAAATTGACCGAGGAAAATATAGAATTTATTGATAGTATCATCTTACTTCCAGATGCAAGTGTTGGAAAAACCAAATATGCTGTAGTTAATAATTCGGTTGCTAATATTCGTTCACAAAGCAGACATTCAGGTGAACTGGCAACACAGGCTCTTTTAGGAATGAGCTTAAAAGTTTTAAAAATAAAAGGAGCATTTTACTTGGTGCAAGCACCTGATGCATATATTTCATGGGTGGATCATGGAGGTGTTCAATTGATGGATGAAATAGATTATATGGCCTGGAATGCTGCTCCAAAAATAATTTTCACTAAATCATGGGGCTATTCTTATAAGAATAAAAGTACTGATTCACAAAAAATAAGTGATCTCGTTTTAGGTGCTCAGATCAAATATTTATCAGATGATGGTGATTTTTACAAAGTAGCATATCCAGATGGAAGAATTGCTTTTGTAAAAAAATCTGAAAGTGCATTATATAAACAATGGATCAAAAATGTAAAACCTTCCGGTGAATTGATAGAAAAATATGCTCTTAATTTTATGGGAATACCATATTTATGGGGAGGAACATCTACCAAAGGCATGGATTGTAGTGGTTTTACAAAAACAATTTATTTAATGAATGGATTTATTATCCCTCGCGATGCATCTCAGCAGATCAATGCGGGGTTAAATATAGATCCAACTCTAAAATTTGAAAACCTTCAAAAAGGAGATTTGATGTTCTTTGGTAAAAGAGCTACGGATAGCACTAAACAAAGAGTAACGCATGTAGGTATTTGGCTGGGAAATGGGAAAGGAGATTTTATCCATGAATCTATGCAAGTAAGGTTGAGTTCCATTGATCCTAACTCTGAATATTACGACAAATCAAATACTAAACGATATTTAGGAAGCAGAAGATATTTAGGTGAAAAAGATGCAATGATCACCAATTTAAAAACAGATAAAGTATTAACAGAGATCAAACAGTAAGTAGTATTCGCCTGAAAAATCCGTTTTTGATAATAAAATTTCAAGAATGAGGCTTTCGTAGTTTTGATAAACAGGAATAACGAAATTATTGGGGTTTCTTGCAAAGACTAAGTGTCAATTAAATTCCCAGCCAAAGGAGGTGGTAAAAACATAATCACTTTCAGAAGCACCTTCAATAGGTTGGTTATCCCAGTTATAAGTAAGGCTCATTTTTATAAAGAAATCAAGAGGTAGGTCATACTTCATATCAAAATTTATATCAGCTCTATATCTTCCACTTTCTGTGATACTTGGATAGAGAATGGCCGATGTTAGTAAACTAAG
>JAUVCP010000140.1 GCA_030590765.1 Flavobacteriaceae bacterium
GTAAGTTTTATGATGCCTATATAGCAACAAATACAGAACAAGCTAAAAACTTTTTTTACAAAATATCAGCTAAATGGGGAGCGCCCATTATCATACAGGAATTTATCAATGGCAACGAATTCAACATCACTGCTCTTGGTGATGGCAAGGGAAACTTGTTGGGAGCTGTACCTATGCGAAAAACATTTTTAACAGACAAAGGAAAAGCGTGGGCAGGAATTTCAATTGATGATCCTAGATTACTAAAAATGGCGAATGATGTGATCTCCAAAACCAAATGGGCAGGAGGTATGGAAATAGAATTGATGAAAGAGGAAAAAACAAACGATTTATATCTTTTAGAAATTAATCCAAGATTCCCCGCTTGGGTCTATCTGGCAAACGGCTGTGGCCAAAATCATCCTGAAATGCTGGTAAAATTTTTAATGGGTGAAAAAGTTGATCCAATAGAAGAATACGCCATAGGTAAAATGTTTATCCGCTATTCCTATGACATGATATGTGATCTGGATAAATATGAAAAAATGTCAATTCATGGTGAAGTTTAAATTAAAAGTTTAAAAAAATGAGCAAATTAAAATACGAAAGTCCAATAATAAAGCAAATTAATGCCGGTATTACCAGTAAATTTGGCGAATTAAATTCGTTAAAACCTGTTACTCATATTGCAAATGTTTCTGTAAAGAGTTTGATAGAGCAATATGGTTCACCTCTATTTGTAATCAATGAACAAACGATAAGAAATACATATCAGGATGCATATCATGCATTTTCTACAAGATATCCAAATGTACAATTTGCCTGGTCGTATAAAACAAATTATATTGAAGCTGTTTGTAAAGTTTTTCATCAGGAAGGATCCTGGGCTGAAGTTGTTTCAGGTTTTGAATATCAAAAAGCTTTAGACAATGGAGTTCCTGGTGATAAGATCATTTTTAACGGTCCGGATAAATCTGATGAAGATCTAAAATTAGCAGTTGAAAATAACTCTCCCATTCATATTGATCATTTTGATGAATTGTACAGTTTGATTACAATCACAGAACAGTTAAATAAAAGAGCCAAAGTTGCCATCAGGGTAAATATGGATACGGGTATCAAACCTCTTTGGGATAGGTTTGGTTTTAATTATGAAAATGGTCAGGCATGGGATGCTATCAATAAGATCATTTACTCAAAAAACTTAGATCTGATAGGACTTCATACACATATTGGTACATTTATTTTAGACCCGAATGCTTATGGTGTAGCAGCTTCAAAACTTGCTGATCTTGCTATAAATGTGAAGAACAAATTCAAGCACGATATCCAGTATATTGATATGGGTGGAGGTTTTGCCTCAAAAAATACATTAAAAGGCTCTTACTTAAGTGGAACTGATCTGGCACCATCTTTTAGTGATTATGCCGATAATATAACACAGGCTTTATTAAACGCAGGTTTCAGTACGGAAGATTTGCCTTTATTGATTTTGGAAACCGGAAGAGCCTTAATTGATGATGCCGGGACCTTATTAGGAACAGTTTTAGCAAATAAACGATCTGCAGATGGCAGGAGGTCAATAGTAATGGATTTTGGAGTAAATACCTTATTCACATCTTTTTGGTACAATCATATTATTTCACCTGCTCAGGAATGTAGTTTATATACGGAAGATACCGTAATGTATGGACCTTTATGTATGAATATTGATGTTATCAGAGAAAGTATCAACTTACCACCTTTAAATAAAGGAGACCATGTAGTTGTACACAGAATTGGTGCTTATAATATGACGCAATGGATGCAATTTATCACACTAAGACCAAAAGTTGTTATGATTGATACAAATGGGAAAACACATATCATCAGAGAAAGTGAAAGTAAGGAATATGTTTCTGAACTTGAAATAACGCCTGACTATTTAAATAATATTGATCTGTAATACCAATTTGTTGTCAAAATTGCTGATATAAATTTTAAATATTTTTTTGTTTTACAAATTTATAATTTTAAGCATAGCTTGGTTACGGTTCAAATTTTAAGTGAAGTAAAAACGGAAAAGATAACGAATTTGTCGGCCATTTTGATGGCAATTTGGTATAACCTATTAAGAAATATTGATGGAATTTAAAATTGAAACCTGGAAATTTTTAAGAGATAGCTCCTTAAATAGTTATTCTCAAATATTTTTTTCAAAAAATAAGGTATTCTCCATTTTTATTTTAATAGCAACTTTTTTAATTCCCGGAATAGGGATCTGGGGTTTATTAGGTGTAATTTTTACCAATTTTTTAGCATTAAAACTCGGTTTTCACAAACAAACTATATCAGACGGTTTATTTGGTATCAATTCATTATTGGTAATTTTAGGTTTATCGGTTTTCTTTAAAGTAAATCTGCCTTTTATATTTGTGTTTTTTGCAATCAATATTTTTACTTTAATACTTTCGGTTGGTTTTGCAAACCTTTTGGCAAGATTTAATCTTCCGTTTTTAGCTTTTCCTTTTATTATTGCCATTTGGTTTACTTTTTATGTAATGAATAGCTATACCAATTTAGAAGTGGATGAGGGAACTACTTTCTTTTTAAATGATCTATACAAAATTGGAGGTTTTTCACTCATTGAGTTTTATGATAAATTTGAAAACTTGCCTGTTCCAAATATAATCATAGGTTATTTTAAATCACTGGCAGCTATTGTATTTCAATCTAATCGAATAGCAGGTTTATTTATTGCTATTGGTCTATTGATCGCTTCCAGAATATCTTTTTCACTATCCATCATCGGTTATTTAATTGGCTATTTATATTTTGTAATTGTTGGTGAGAATATTCAAAATCTACAATACGGTTATATCGGATTTAATTTTATTTTATTTGCTATCGCAGTAGGTGCATTTTACTTTGTTCCGAAACGAAATATTCAATTTGCAGTGATTGTTTTAACACCTGTTTTGGGTTTACTTATAACCGGATTAAGTGGATTTTTATCTGTATTCGGTTTACCGGTTTTTGCTCTACCTTTTATGCTAATGACCGTTTTGGTGGTATATGTATTGAATTTCACCTATAAACAAGATGTATTTCCGAAGGTTATTTATCAAACTTATTCACCAGAAAAGAATTTATATAATTATAATAACTACTTTGAAAGATTTGGTAGTAATATCCAGTATATGAAGATTGGCTTACCATTTTTTGGTAAGTGGAAAATCTGGCAGGGTCAAAATGGAAAACACACACATAAAGGTGATTGGGAAAATGCCTGGGATTTTGTAATCGTTGATAAAGATCAAAATACATTTAAAGATGAAGGACATTATCTAAAAGATTATTACAGCTACAATGCTCCTGTTACAGCTCCTGCTGATGGAAAAGTTGTAAATATCATTGATGGAGTAGAGGATAATATTCCGGGTGAAATAAATATGGATCAAAATTGGGGAAATACAATTGTTTTACAGCATTCAGATTTTTTGTACTCTCAATTAAGTCACTTAAAACAAGATACTTTTAAAGTTGAAGTTGGTGATCAGGTAACTCAGGGAGAGCAGATTGCGAGTTTAGGTAATTCCGGAAGGTCACCACAACCACATTTGCATTTTCAGTTACAAGCCACACCTTATGTTGGTTCAAAAACACTAAAATACCCTTTGAGTTATTATATCAATTATAAACCAGACAATGAGGAATTTGAAACTTTTAATTATCCGAAAGAAGATCAAATGATAAGTGATATTAAAATAAATAAAGTCTTAAATAAAGCTTTTAAATTAATTCCGGGAATGGTTTTCAAGGTAACTTCTACAGAAGAAAAATTAAAAGATTCTGAATGGGAAATTCATACAGATGCCTATAACCAAACTTATATTTATTGTGCTGTTTCTAAGGCTTATGCCTATTTTGTTAATGACGGTACAATCTTATATTTTACATCTTTTGAAGGTGAAAAGGATTCATTGCTTTACTATTTTTACCTAAGCGCATTTAAAATATTTATAGGTGATTATGGATCTGTTACAATTCATGATACTTATCCAATCCATATTTTATTTGATGGAATGAATAAATACCTACAAGACTTTATTGCACCATATTATCAATATTGTAAAGCAAATTACCAGTCTAAATTGGAGGAGATCAATAAAGATGAAAATACATTTAAAATAAATGCTGTTTTAACTAAAAAAGTTGCCAAGAAACTTATAGAAACTATAGATTTTCAAATTATTGGAGATCATAAAAGCATCCAAAAAATTGTGGTAAATTCTGATAGATCATCGTTTGAAATAAGTATCAACTTAGAAAAGAATTTTTGATGAAGAAATATATTTTCATAATAATGTTTAGTCTGAGCGCTATTGTTTTTTCTCAAAAAACTGATTATAACTCGCTTACACTTGATTTTTTTCAAAAAGAAGATTGGAGTAATTTGATACCCATTGCTGAAGAAGCTTTTGAAAAGAATGCAACATCCTATGAAATTGATTACAGGCTAGCTATTGCCTATTATAATATCAAGAATTATTTTGATAGTGCAGAACAATTTGAATATATCATCAAAAAACATCAGACTAAAAATGAAGTTATTTTAGAATATCTGTATTATTCCTATCTATTTGCCGGAAGACATCAGGATGCTCTTTTAATTTCACAAGATTTTCCATTTCATATCCAAGAAAAAACAGGTGTAAAAAGTTTTCGGTTTATTGATTTTTTAACTGCAGAAGGCGGAATAAAAATGAGTAACAAAAAAGATATTGGAATTGATAATCTAACATATCTCAATGGAGGATTTGGACAACAACTTGGATATAAAATTAAACTGTTCCATGCATTTACAAGTTTATCTCAAAATTATATTGATTTTGATTATAAACAAAGGGAGTATTATGGTAATATTCAAATACAGGTTGCTAAAGGGCTAACATTGATTCCTGCTTTTCACTATATCAATACCATTGAAAACAATCAAAATACAAGAATAGGTAATGGTCCAAATATTATTATTTCTGAACAAACAGATATAAAAACACAATTATTGCATTTTGCTATTAAAAAGCAATGGAATCGATTTAGTATATCACCAAATTTTATTTATTATTCTTTAAAAAATAGTGATTTGGGTACACTTACTAAAATACAATATGGTTTGACTTTGGGGCAAACTATTAAAGCGACCCGTGATAAATTATGGGTTGGAGCCGGAGGAGAATTCATTAGTAATAATGCAGAAACTAACTTTGTATGGAATGCAAAAGCACTTTATCATATAAGTCCTAAAACTTATTTGTATATCAAATATTTAAATGCCAATACTTCTGATTTTGCTATTGAAAATGCCATGTATTATTATAACTCAACTTCTATATTGGTTGACAATTTTAGTGCAACTTTTGGATATTATTTTACACCAATATTATCATGGTATTTAAATTATCAATTTGAAAATTCAAAAGATCTGGATTACAATCTATCATTTACTTACAATACAATAATTACCGGAATAAAAATCAATTTTTAAAAAATGAAAGAAATGAAAAAACTAATAATATCAACCGTATTACTTTTTATGATCACCTATGCAAATGCACAAGGAAATAGATTATTAACTGCTTTTGAAGAAAGTTATGCCCATGAAACTAATCTAGAATATGTAAAAGCGGCAACAACACTGGAAAAAGAATATTTAAATTATATTTCCAATTATGAAATAAACTTAAGATTGGGCTGGCTTAGATATTCGGCAGGTGATTACAAATATTCTGAAGAATACTATACAAAAGCACTTGAGCTAAAACCACTTTCATTAGAAGCTATATACGGAAAGGTCTTACCTTTATTAGAATTACAAAAGTATAGGAGTATCATAAAATTAGCAGAAAACGCACTTGCTATTGCTCCAAATGATTCAAGAGCTGAATACTTTATTGGTTTAGCTTCTTATTATAAAAAAGATTATGTAAAATCAGAAAAATATTTAGAAAAAGCTATCAACAAATATCCCTTTGACCTAGATATTAATTTAATGTTAGGATGGACAAAACTTGCATTGGGTAAAAAGAATGAAGCAAAAGCACTCTTTTTAGTAGCGCAAAGAAAATCCCCTGCAAATTTACGTGTAAAAAACGCTTTAGATGTGATTAATAAATAGCTCATATATTATTTATACGAGTAGGATAAAA
>JAUVCP010000387.1 GCA_030590765.1 Flavobacteriaceae bacterium
TAAGCGGGTGCAAATATAAACGAGTTTTTTAATTTGACAAACATATTTATAAGATTTTTTTTGATTTTCATCTAAATAATTTATCGACCAATATCATTTATAAAAGCACTTATTTTGACAAAGCCGGAACATTTTTATAAAGACCATCCTTATGAAAAGATACTGTGCTATGGTATACACTCATAAATTCTTTTCTTTTCGCTTTATCAGGCATGTATAATTCAAACAAAGTTTGATCCATTTCCCTGGCCTTTTCCAAATTAGATAAAGAATTTACAACATATATCTCTAAAAACTCTCTACTATCTGCTCCCCAATAATGTCTGAACGGATGATAGGCTTTGATATAAGAATTTTTGTACACAACTGCATTTAAATACTCCTCATATAATTTGTAGGCATCCTTGTTATCACGGTCTGACAGAATATTGGTGTCAATATAATAAATCATTGGGTTTTTTAAAGATTCTTTTTCTGATGCTGGCATTAATTTAGATAAATTGGTAGTTACATAAATTTCATCTGAATGATAGTTGGTATAAAAACTATTTTGTTTTTGAAAAAACGCTTTTCTATCTACCTCATTTGGCCATGCTTTTTGTATAAATTCTTCTCTTATTTCATTTACATATTCAATATCACTCCATGTTTTAAATACATTGATTACCTTGATCTCTTGAAGACCGTTTGAAAAATATCTTACCAAAACTTCATGACCAACAATAATGTCAATTTTACTGGTCACTTTATCAAAATATTCTTTTTCAATTTTTAACCATTCATCAAAATCTGCTCCTTCTACTCCATGAAGTGTTATAATTGTAACGTACATTGACTCTAAATTATCTTTTTTATGTTGAGCATTTATAGTAGAAAGAAATAAAAAAAGAATAATAACAGAGATAATGGAAGATAATCTACTTTTCATAAGAATTGTTTTAAATAAATTGACAAAACTATTTTATCAATTACAAAGCTAAGAAATTAAATTGGCAATTCTGCCACAACAAAAGTGCTTCCTCCAGCGTATATCAAATCACCTGATCCAGCACTCTTTAAGGCATTTTGATAAGCAAGAATAACACTATCATAAACATTACCATTCAAACCAAATTTGAATGCAACTTGTTGAAGTTCATTCTCATTTTTACCCCGGGGAATATTTGGTTTGCAAAAATAATATTTTGCTTTTTTTGGAAAAAGAGGCAATATATCATCCAGACTTTTATCATTCACAACACCAAGAATAATGTGTAATTTATCAAATCTCTCCAATTGTACCTGGTTTAAAACCAGTTGCAAACCTTCTTTATTATGAGCCGTATCACAAATCACCTTAGGTTTATTTTGCAAAACCTGATACCGGCCCTTTAAACCTGTATGAGCAACTACATTTTGAAGTCCAAGCTCTAATTCTTTATCAGATATTTGAATCGTTGTTTCCTTATCCAATATATGCAAAGCCATTACGGCTGTTTTTACATTCTTTTTTTGATAATTACCCAGCAGATCTGTTTTGTAATCACCTGAAGTATTCTCCTCTGCATAATAGATCTTTGTTTGATTCTTATTTGCAATCTTTTCAAAAACCGGACTTGTTTCCTCCTGCTTTTCACCGATCACCACCGGAATTCCTGATTTGATAATCCCTGCTTTTTCAAATGCAATTTCCACTATGGTTTCCCCTAAAAACTGAGTGTGGTCTAAACCTATATTTGTAATAACTGAAACTAAAGGTGTAATAATATTTGTTGAGTCTAATCTACCACCTAATCCAACTTCAATAACTGCTATGTCTACATGCTGATTTGCAAAATAGTCAAATGCCAGTCCAACTGTTAACTCAAAAAATGATAAATTCTGTTGCTCTAAAAAAACTTTGTGTGAATCGATAAATTTTACAACTTCCTTCTCTTGGATACAATTTCCATTCACTTTGATTCGTTCTCTAAAATCCTTTAAATGGGGTGAAGTATATAAACCAACTTTATAACCACTTTGTTGTAAAACAGAGGCGATCATATGGCTGGTTGAACCTTTGCCATTTGTACCTGCAACATGTACTGTTAAAAATTTCTTTTCAGGATAGTCTAACTGCTTTGACAAAGCAATAATATTGGTAAGGTCTTTTTTAAATGCTGTTTTTCCCTGCCGTTGATTCTTAGGAAGTTTTGCAAACATCCATTTTAAAGTTTCTTGGTAATTCAAAGCTATTCTGATAAAGAAAAATTATAAATAATTATTCCTGTTTGTTTTGCAGGAGCTTTACTATCCGAATTAAACTTGGTTCTTAACGCAGCTTCCTTTGCTTTACTTAACAAACAGGATGCTGAATTTGTAGTTCCTTTGACACCCGCTTGTGCAGCGATCACATTTCCGTTTTTATCGACTGAAATTTTCACAAAAACCCTGCCTTCTTCATTACAATCATAAGTTGGTTTTGGTTTTGACAAAGCTTTTCTGTTTCCTAAACGGTAATTACCGCCACCACCGCCACCACCATTTCCATAGTAGCCACTGGCATCCGGATCACCGGTTACTTTACCTTTATCACCCGCTTTATTATTATCTCCTTCTCCTCCACTTGCTTTGCCATCATTATTACTAAACCCTCCCATTAAAGCATCCAAACTCTTTTTTTTTGCTTCTTTGGCTTTCCTTTCTTCTTTCGCTCGTTTTTTCTCTT
>JAUVCP010000154.1 GCA_030590765.1 Flavobacteriaceae bacterium
CGTTTTTATCACGTGATACCGCGTTAACATCCAGTTCATTACCATGGTTAATGATGGAGCTATTTTTAACAAGATTTTTGCAATTTTTAATTTCCAGGCAGGTGGTTCAAAAGCAAGTTTTAAAAAAGGACTGGTTGCAATAACTCCTTTTAGATCATGTTCTCTTCTTAAAACATAATTGATTACAACATTGCCTCCCATGCTATGCCCATATAAAAAAACTGGTTTCTTGCCAAATACTTCTTTTGATTTGTTAATGGCAAAGGAAACGCAGTCTAGTACTTTTTCAAATCCGGGATTATGTCCTCGCTTCCCTTCAGTTTTCCCATGACCGAATTGGTCATAAGTGATTACAGCAAATGATTTTTTATAAAAATAAGGTATTATATGGGCTGTATATCTTCCAAAGTATTCGCCCATTCCGTGAATTAAAACAACAACTGCTTTTACCTTTTCAGGCTTGAAATAGGCGCCATAAAGTTTGGTATTACTTTGATTAAAAAAGAACTCTTTTTGATTCATTTTAATGGTTGTTGTTAACCAAATATAAGGAACGAAAAGAGTCAGGTTGCAAAATTGTTAAAAAATGCTAAAAACTTTCAATATAACGGTCACAAAAACAAGTATATATGATTTAATTAGATCGATTTAAAGGAATTCCAATACCAAAAAATATTCTAATTTTATTGATTTTATTAACATAGGACACATCAAAATTAACAGGGCCTAAAAAGGAATCATAAGAAGCTGTAACACCTCCTGACAAAAGTAAACTTGCTTCATCCAGATCTTGCCAATCACCACTAGGTGAGAATGCTTCTTTTATATAATCTCCAAAACCAGTATTACCAACAGAGGCAATATTAAAATGTGGTGTTAGTAATAAGCTACTTGTTAAATGTGTTTGCAATCCTAAATTAAGCATCATAAATTGAGAAGCATACAACTCACTGTCATTCAACCCTTTAAATAAAAATGTATCTTTTCTTGGTCTGAGAATGCCCCCGCCTAAGAAATAAGTACCGCCAGTTCCGTAGTCAAGGTATGAATGCTCACCCTCTTGTATTTCATCAATAAAATTAAAACCAACTGATGCACCAATAATACCTGTTATTTTATGATGTAATGGTAGCCTTTGTTCAAAAGTAAGATTGAACTTTGTAAATCCATTTGTTTCCCCATTGATATTGGGTTTTGAATGATCTGAAAAATTATATGTAACATGATGATACAGAGATCTGGAAATTTCTGCATATAAAAATCTGCCTTTTGTTGGGAAAAATACACGATTTAAAGTATTGAGATTAAAATGGAAATTAATTTCAATATTCTTAAAACGGTAGTCTTCCATACCAAAAACATTGTCGGCAATCTCAGATTTATTGGCTGGTTTAAAACTTGTACTTTCAAAATTCAAACCCAGGCCATAAAAACTTTTAAGAGAATTTATGTTTTTATTGAATTCATTATCAAATTGAAAAAAATCATTATCTAAATCTTCTGCTTTTACCCCTTCAAAATAGAATTCCTGAGTCAATAATTGGCCTAATATTTCTGAACTCCACCACCATTCTTTTCTGTGACCAAAATTATTTTGATAATGTATCCTAAAACCAGGTTGTTGAGCTATATCTAAAGTAACGAGAAAGCGTGATGCCTCACCAATAATATTTCTACCTGTATAATTAACAATTAATCCAACTCCGCGTTGTGTATCATAATGCAAAGATCCTTTTATTTGATGTTTAGCCTTTTCATGTCCTTCTACTTCAAATTTAATTTGATCATCTTCAAATAAGGGAGAAAATGTTATTTGACTAAATAATTGAGTTCCCATTGCTCTGTCAATACCATCTTTAAGTTCATCTACCGTATACTCTTCATTAGGTACTAGATTTGCACGAGATTTGACAAGGTCAATATTAGGTTCACTTATGTTTTTAAAAACAAAATCGTTAATCATGAATTTTTTAGGTCTTTGTGGTATTTCATGGGATCTTTGCCTAAAATTTTTAATTTTATTAGCCAGAGCTATAAAAGCATCCATATTTTGATAGGCGGCTATTTTACCCTCTTCATAGATCTCATTACTTTTTTCAAAATCACCAGTTGAATAGGTTAAATTAGGAGTATGATCTATTAAAATATCACAGAGTTCACGATTTGAAGGATTTTTTATAAGGCTTGTCAACATACTTGTTTGAAAAAGAATTGACGTCATTTTGTTTAATTTTTCTTTTGGTTCCAGACCTCCACCAACATCACTACCAATGATGATATCAGCCCCCATCTTTTTTGCAATATCAGTAGGGAAATTATTAAGTATACCACCATCAACTAATAATGTATTGTTATGCTCTATCGGTTTAAAAATAGTTGGAATTGACATACTAGCCCGCATTGCCATTGTTATAGATCCTTTATCGAAAAGGTATTCTTTTCCATTCACAATATCTGTAGTCATTGCTCTATATGGAATAGGTAGTTTATCAAAATCATTTATTCTATTTACAGGAGCGGCATATGTTGATAAAAATTCCCTAAGATTTTGATCACTTAATAATGCTGAATTTACTTTTGGCTTCCCTTTGATCCAGTCAAAGTCAACCATATACCTTCCAAATTCATTTTTCTCTTCCACACTAACATCAGTTAATGAAACTTTTCCGCCTAAAAGTTCATCCCATTTGGCATTTCTTGTAATGTGAGCAATACTGTCACCTGAATATCCCATAGAGTAAAAGCCTCCAACAACTGCTCCCATACTGGTTCCAATAACTAAATCAGGTACGATACCTAAAGAGTCTAATATTTGTAAAGTAGGTATATGAGCTACACCCTTGGCTCCACCACCACTTAAAACCAAAGCTATTTTTGGTTTTTTATTTTGAGAATGAGAAAGTTGAGGAAAGACAACCAAAAAACATAGAATTAAAAAGAATATTTTTTTTTTCATAATTTGATATATGAGCTAAAGTAGAATTAGTTTAACAAAATCTTAATTTGTGAGGCAAAATACGTTATTTTTTGCGTTAATTCGATAAAGTGAAACAATTTTAACGATCTGTTACTCAATATAAAAAATGCTTGGTTAGTAAGTGTTTTAAGAGAAATTTGTAGGATTTTTTATCAATTAATTTTTTGAGTGTTTCTCTTAGCTCAAAAAAGGGTTAAAATTGTAATAAAATCATTGTAAAATTTTGTATATTTATGTGAATTATTAAATGATTTGGTTATGAAAAACACAGGATCAAATTCTATGAAAAGGCCTAAAAGTATGGATAAAAAAGTGCTATCTATTATTTCTATTTTGCATCCTTATGTGAAACAAAGATTGAAGGTTGCTGAAAGTTTAGGAATCATTCCTAAAAACATGTATAAATCCAGTGAGATTATTGATGATGTAGTTTTGGAGATCTATGAAAATAAAACAGATAAAAAAATTGATATCAATCAATTAAAATTGATGATGTTTTCTATGTCAAATAAAAAATTATTCAAACTTTTTAAAAATGAAGAATGGCATAAGAATTCAATAAGTACCAAGGTGTTATTGGATGAAGAACTGGCTTTATTGGAAGAAAAATTTACTATTGACAGTGGATTTGATCTGATCATGAATGAAGAATTAGAAGATATTTCATACCATCAGCATGATGGAGAACCGCATTTGCTGGAGTCAGATGCCGTTCAATTTGATATTGCAGATTTTTTGGATTTGAAAGACAAGGTGTTTCTTGAAGATAAAGGAAAACAGAATCTTGTTTTAAAAATGTATGGTGAATTGCCTTTGCAAAGTTCAAATATTGTTGATTTGCATGTACTGGGTAAATTAAAATTGGATGAAATATGTAAAATCTTGGTTCTACATATTACAGAAGTGGAAAAAGTAATAACATTTGTTAAAGATAATTTTAGAAAATACCTGGTTTAGGTTAGATATTGGTAATAATTCATAAAGATTGATGTAAAATATTGAAAATTAATTTTTCTATTAGAATTATTATTATAAATTTGCATTCGAAGTAATGAAAAGATAGTTTGATCAAAATTAACTATCGTCTATAACATGAAAAAACAAATAAATATACTAAGATTATTTTCAATAGCCTCTTCTGCTATGTGTAGTATAGTTGTTTTTCCACGCCATCGCCGTCGCCCGTAAGGGTGTATTGTATTTTTGAGATAGGTGTGTCCATCTCAGCCTCCGAATAGAGTTTCAGTTTTTTTAATAAGGATATTTAATCTATACAATGGAAATTGTAATAGCGACAAACGAACATTTAAAGTACGCAAATAAAATTTGCGAAACGATAGAAAGATCTGCAGAAGACAGAGGTACAGGTATTGCCAAAAGAACCCCTGAATATATTGAAACGAAGATCAAAAATGGTAATGCAGTAATTGCTCTTGAAGGAGATAAATTTGCTGGTTTTTGTTATATCGAGGTATTTAGCAATAAAAGTTATGTGGTTCATTCAGGTCTAATTGTTCATTTTGATTTTAGAAAGCAAGGTCTGGCAAAAAAGATAAAAGCCAAGGTTTTTAATTATTCCAAAGAGCGGTATCCAGATGCCAAGGTTTTTGGTATTACTACTGGGCTTGCCGTGATGAAGATCAATTATGAACTGGGCTATAAGCCTGTTACTTTCTCAGAGCTTACTGATGATCCCGATTTTTGGAAAGGGTGTCAAACCTGTAAAAATTATGATGTTTTAAAGCGTACGGATCAAAAAATGTGTCTTTGCACAGGTATGTTATATGACCCTAAACATAAGGAAGAAATTAAAGAACACCCTTATAATAAAAAGCTTTTGAGTAGATTGAAACGAATTAAACAAAGCTTGTTTTTAAAGAAAAGTAACAAAAAGGAAAATAACAACAATAAAAACACATTACTTCCTCTATTTTTTTGGAAGAATAAAAAATAATAAATGATGAAAAAGTTAATATTGGCATATAGTGGAGGTTTAGATACTTCCTATTGCGCAAAATATTTGTCAAAAGATCAAGGATTTGAAGTGCATGCAGTAAGTGTAAATACCGGTGGGTTTGATAAAAAAGAGAGTATAGAAATTAAAGAAAAAGCTCTTGAACTGGGAGCTGTTTCTTATACATCTATCCATGCTGTTCAAACTTTTTACAATACCGTTGTGAAATATTTGATATTTGGAAATGTATTAAAGAATAACTCATATCCTTTATCTGTTAGTGCAGAAAGAATTGTTCAGGCCATTGAAATTGTAAATCATGCTAAAAAAATTGGCGCAAAATATATTGCTCATGGAAGTACCGGAGCAGGAAATGATCAGGTAAGATTTGACCTTATATTTCAAACTTTAGCACCGGATATTGAGATCATTACTCCAATTAGAGATCAAAAACTATCTCGACAGGTTGAAATTGATTATTTGAAAGAAAATGGTGTAGAATATGCATGGGAAAAAGCAAAATATTCTATCAATCAAGGCTTATGGGGAACCAGTGTTGGAGGGGAAGAAACTCTAACATCCGATAAGGCTTTACCAAATGATGCTTATCCAAGTCAGCTTAAAGAAAATGAGCCAAAAAATGTAAAACTCACCTTTGAAAAGGGTGAACTGGTAGCCATTGATGGTGAAAGTGATAGTCCGGTTAGCAACATTGAAAAGTTAAACGCCATGGCATCTAAATATGCTATTGGTAGAGATATTCATGTTGGCGATACTATTATAGGAATCAAAGGAAGAGTCGGTTTTGAGGCTCCCGCACCTTTAATTATTGTTAAAGCACATCATTTACTGGAAAAACATACCTTAACCAAATGGCAGCTGTTGCATAAAGATCAATTGTCAAACTGGTACGGAATGATGTTGCACGAAGGACAATATTTAGACGAAGTAATGCGAAACTTTGAGGCTTTTTTAGAAAGTTCACAAAAAAATGTGAGCGGAGATGTTTTTGTTACTTTACAGCCAT
>JAUVCP010000243.1 GCA_030590765.1 Flavobacteriaceae bacterium
TGATAACCAAAAACACTTTTGGTTCCAGTGCCCGTTCTGTCTTCTTTAACTGTTCCATTATCAATTACATGTTGAATAAGGTCTAAATATTGTTTCATTAGAATTTTTTTATAAATATTTAAGTTTTCAAAAATAGTTAAAACTATTTTCTCCTTTGAAGAATAAAAATAAATCTATAAACATTATTTGTTAATAATGTTTAGTATAAGATTGAAGTTGTGATATTTTTAAACAAAAGAATTCCTCGGGGTTCTGGGGTAATTCATTGGATAATGATTATCCTAAAATCATCCCTGCGATAGTTGCAGAAAGTAAGGAAGCCAGTGACCCACCAAGTAATGCTTTCATACCAAATTCTGATAAAACCTTTCTTTGTCCAGGAGCTAAAGAGCCAATACCTCCAATTTGGATACCAATAGATGCGAAATTTGCAAATCCGCAAAGCATATAAGTCGCCATAATAATCGATTTGTCATAATGAAAATGCAAAGAGTTGGTTACATCTTTTAATTCAGCCAATTGAATATAACCCACAAATTCACTAGCTGCAAGTTTAATTCCCAACAATTGACCCATCATCATAACGTCTTGTTTGGCAACACCGATCAACCACATTAAGGGGGCAAAAACTGCACCTAATATAGTTTCAAGTGATAGATTTTCGTACATGGTATGACTTGCAATCCATTCATTTAGATGTGTTATTGATCCTATTTTACCAAGAATACCATTTAGCATAGCGATCATAGCAACAAATACCAGCAGCATTGCACCCACATTTACTGCTAGTTTAAGCCCTTCTGTGGTTCCGTTTGCAATCGCATCAAGAACGTTGGATCCAGCTTTATCCTGTGTTATTTCTATATCACTACTAAAGGCTTCTGTTTGAGGATAAAGAATTTTTGAAATAACAATTGCGCCTGGTGCTGCCATTACTGAGGCTGCCAAAAGGTGTTTTGCATAGACCAATCGCAATGCAGGATCGTCGCCACCTAAAAAACCAATATATGCGGCTAAAACTCCTCCGGCAACGGTTGCCATTCCGCCAATCATTACCAGAAGAATTTCAGATTTAGTCATTTTCTCTAAATATGCCTTGATCATAAGAGGGGCTTCCGTTTGACCTAAAAAGATATTACCTGCAACTGACAAACCTTCGGCACCAGAAATATTTAGTAGTTTGGTCAAAACCCAGGCAAGTCCTTTTACAATTACCTGAATTACACCTAAGTAAAACAGTAAAGATGTTAGTGCTGAAAAGAAAATAATCGTTGGTAGTATTTGAAAGACAAAGATAAAACCATAAGAGCTGATATTCATTAACCCTCCAAATAAAAACTCACTACCGGCGCGTGTATAATCTAATATGGATATAAAAACTTCTCCAACAAATTCAAACATAGACCTAACAAAAGGTACTTTTAAAACACCTACAGCGAGTAGCAACTGAGCAGATAATCCAACTCCAACTGTTTTCCAATTGATGTTTTTTCTGTTGGAACTAAAAATATAAGCAATGAAAAGTAAAACAAGCATTCCTAATGCTCCTTTCCATAGAGAAGTAATCGAAAAACCTTGATTTGGAATTATTTGGTTGGTTGTTTCCTGAGCTTGAGTTGAAAGAAAAGAAAAGAACAGAAGAGCGGTTAGAAGTATTTTTCGCATATTTTTATTTTTTTTCGCGTTTTGAAATTTCGTCTCTGATTTTTGCTGCCAATTCGTAATCTTCATTGTTAACTGCCTTATCCAGCTGTTTGTGTAATTCCTTTATGGATTCATCAGAAAACGACGTAGATTCTTCAATAATATCAGTAACCAGATCCTCCATTTTGAATTTTGATTTTGCCAGTTTTGTTTCATCTTTTATTTTTAAGATGATACCGGCTTTGTCTAAAATATTTTCAAATGTAAAAATAGGAGCATTAAATCTTGTTGCCAAAGCAATTGCATCTGAAGTCCTTGCATCAATAATTTCTTCTAATTTATCACATTCACATATAAGGCTTGAATAAAAAACGCCATCTACAAGTTTATGAATAATTACCTGCTTAATCGTAATATTAAATCGATCAGCAAAACTTTTAAAAAGATCATGGGTTAACGGACGAGGAGGTTTAATCTCTTTTTCCAAAGCTATGGCAATGGATTGTGCTTCAAAAGCCCCAATAATAATTGGTAAAGTTCGTTCACCATCTTCCTCACTTAAAACCAGTGCATAGGCACCGCTTTGTGTTTGACTGTATGAAATACCTTTTATATTTAATCTTACTAAACTCACAGAATATATTGCAATTTATAAATGATTTTTATTTTCAAATTTAATAATATTTAAAATTACAATTAAATATTAACTTCTGAAAATTTTGACTATTTTAGTGTAAAACAAAAAAGCTGCCAAAAGAAGGACTTGTTCTGTCCATTTTTTGGCAGCCTTAGACGGCACAATTTAATAAAAAAATAATTATTGATTACTTTTAAATTCTTTTAATTTTTCAGTTAGTTTTGGAACTACATCAAAAGCATCACCAACAATTCCATAATCAGCAGCTTTAAAGAAAGGTGCTTCAGGATCAGTATTTATAACAACTTTAACTTTGGCAGCATTAACGCCTGCTAAATGCTGGATTGCACCTGAAATTCCGATGGCAATATATAGGTTAGATGATACCGGTTTACCTGTTTGCCCAACATGTTCACTATGAGGTCTCCAACCAAGATCAGAAACTGGTTTTGAACAAGCTGTGGCAGCTCCAAGAACATCAGCTAGATCTTCTATCACTCCCCAGTTTTCTGGTCCTTTTAATCCTCTACCTCCAGAAACAATAACATCAGCATCGGCTATGGTAACTTTGCCGGTCATTTTTTCTAAAGAAACAGATTTGATATTAAAATCATCATCACTAAGAGATGGTGAAAAGTCTACGTTGCTGCTGTCAACTGAGTTTTCAATCAATCCGAATGAATTTTTTGACAACCCAATTATTTTTATGGCAGTATTAATCTCTGAAATATTATATGCTTTTGTTGAAAATGCTTTTCTTTTTACTTTAAACGGATCTATTGACAAAGGTAAAGCCATTACATTGGATGCGTAACCAGCCTCCAGATTTACTGCTAGTAATGGAGCTAAATACAAACCATTTGTAGATGAGTCAACAATAACAATAGATGCATCTTCTTTTTGCACAGCTTGCTTGATTGCATCAGCATAAGCTTTTGCATTAAATGTCTTAAGTTTTTCATCATTAATATTTAGAGTTTTTTCTGCGCCGTAAAGACCTAGCTCTGAAACATCATTCGCATTAATGGTTAAAACTACAAGATTTGTTTGGGCTAGTTCAGCTACTTTTTTTCCGTAAGAAGTAACTTCAAAAGCGGTTTTTTTAAATTTTCCTTCCGAATTATCGGCAAAAACTAAAACAGACATATTTTTTATTTTTTTATCCTGAACCAGTCTTCAGGATCTGTTATTTTATTTATTATTTAAAATATTCCAAATCTGGTTCGGAATTATTTTGTCTTACAACTAAATAACTTTAGCTTCGTTATGTAAAAGATTGATCAATTCATCCAAATTATCAGCATCAATCATTTTGCAAGTTGATTTTTCTTCGGGCTTTTCGAAACTTACAGAAGCTGTTGTGTTATCAAAACCAATTGGTTCAACAACTTGTAGAGGTTTTTTACGAGCCATCATAATACCTCTCATATTTGGTATTCTCAAATCTTTTTCTTCAACAACACCCTTTTGCCCTGCAATAATTATTGGCAAATTCATTGACAAAATCTCTTTACCACCATCTATCTCACGAGATACAGTTGCTGTATTTCCTTCAATTTCGATACCTATAGATGCATTAACAAAGTTGAAATCTAAAAGTGCGGCTGTCATTCCGGGAACCATTCCTCCATTATAATCAATAGATTCTTTTCCGGCCAAAACAACATCGTATTCGCCATTTTTAATAACCTCAGCTAACTGTTTAGCAACATAATAGCCATCTGTAGCTTCAGCGTTTACCCTGATTGCATTATCAGCACCAATAGCTAAAGCCTTTCGTAAAGTAGGTTCTGTCGCCGCAGTACCAACATTTGCTACCGTAACTGAAGCCCCTTGTTTTTCTTTAAACCACATAGCACGTGTTAACATAAATTCATCATATGGATTGATTACAAATTGAACACCTGATGCGTCAAAATTTGTGTCGTTATCCTTGAAATTAATTTTTGAAGTTGTGTCAGGAACATGACTAATACAAACTAATATTTTCATTTTAAATTCTTTTTTTTACTATAAAGTAGTTACAAATTATATGCTACGAATATAACAATTATTTTTAATATACTATGCATGCATAGTAAAATATTTCTAATTTTAATCTTTTTTTGATTTTTATTCTGGATAGAAGGGATTGTAATCGTTGAAATTTTATACTATTAATTCAAATATAGTTGTTGAAATTGATTTAAATAAAAAGGTAAATAAACAGTTAAGCAAATTCATATAAAATGGTTATTTTTGCAATTCTTTAAAAATAAACAAATGAAGGTAATACAATTTAGAGAAGCTATAGTTGAGGCTATGAGCGAAGAAATGAGAAGAGATGAGTCTG
>JAUVCP010000245.1 GCA_030590765.1 Flavobacteriaceae bacterium
GGATTGTACATTTTGAATAACCATGCATAATCTTTCAAATCCCATTCCGGTATCCACATGTTTTGCAGGGAGTTTTTCAAGCCTTCCATCAGCTTTTCTGTTGAATTCCATAAAAACAAGATTCCAGAGTTCAACAACTTGAGGGTGGTCTTTATTTACCAGTTCTTTTCCTGATATCTTTTCTTTTTCTTCTTTGGATCTAATGTCCACATGAATTTCACTACATGGTCCACATGGTCCCTGAGTTCCCATTTCCCAAAAATTATCTTTTTTTGAACCATTTAAAATCCTGTCGGTATCAATAAATTGTGCCCAGTTATCAAATGCTTCCTGATCGAAACCTAAGTCATCTTCTTTGCTGCCTTCAAAAACAGTTACATATAGATCATCTTTATCAATTTTAAATTTTTCGGTTAGCAATTCCCATGCCCAAGCAATTGCTTCTTTTTTGAAGTACCCGCCTGCCGGCGTGGCAGGATCACCAAAGCTCCAGTTACCAAGCATTTCAAACATGGTATGGTGGTAAGTATCCATTCCTACTTCCTCCAGATCATTGTGCTTTCCAGATACGCGCAAACATTTTTGGGTATCTGCAATTCTTTTTACATCTGCTTTTTTCTGCCCTAAAAAATACTCTTTAAAAGGATTCATACCTGCATTGATAAACATCAATGTTGGGTCATTTTTATTTACCAATGGAGCAGATGCAACTATTTTATGCTCTTTTGAAGAAAAAAAATCTAAAAACTGTTTTCTGATTTCTTGTGAAGTCATAGGTGATATTTGGGTGCTAAAAAAAATTGTTTTTATAGAAAATAAAAATATTGTAAATTTGTTCTCGTTTGTATTAGAAAAAACCAATACATCTATTGCAAAAATAGTATAATAAAACGTTATGGCGAAGGTAAAATATTATTACGATTCAGAAACCTTATCCTATAGAAAAATAGAATTAAGGAAACGAGATAAATTCAGAAAAATGCTCGTTTTTTTATTGGCTTCCATACTACTTGGGGCATTGATGGTTTTTGGATTGTATCAGTTTATTGAACCTCCAAAGCAAAAAGTTATGCAAAGAGAGTTGGAAAACATGAAACTTCATTACGAACTCTTAGATAAAAAAATGAATCAGGCTGTGGGTGTTTTAGATGAGCTCCAAATGCGTGATAATAATATTTATAGAGCTTATTTTGAAGCAAATCCAATTCCGGAAGAACAAAGAAAAGCTGGTTTTGGAGGTGTAAACAGATATAAATCACTAGAAGGATTCAATAATTCTGACATGATCATTGATGTTACTAAAAATTTAGATATCCTATCAAAACAATTGTATGTTCAATCAAAATCATTAGATGAGATAATTGAACTGGCTGAGGGTAAAGAAAAGATGTTAGCATCAATACCGGCGATTCAACCTGTTAGTAAAGAGGACCTTACAAGGATGGCATCTGGTTATGGATGGAGGTCAGATCCATTTACGAAAGCACGAAAAATGCATAAGGGAATGGATTTTACTTCACCGAAAGGAACTCCGATCTATGCTACCGGAAATGGAAAGGTGATAAGAGCTGATAACAGATCAAGTGGTTTTGGAAAACATATAAGAATTG
This sequence comes from Flavobacteriaceae bacterium, assembly GCA_030590765.1. Classification (GTDB taxonomy): domain Bacteria; phylum Bacteroidota; class Bacteroidia; order Flavobacteriales; family Flavobacteriaceae; genus Lutimonas. Next base: position 1,611 of record JAUVCP010000245.1, read on the forward strand.
ATCATGGATTTGGTTATGTAACCCTTTACGCGCATTTATCAAAATACAATACAAAAAAAGGTAGAAAAGTAAAACGTGGCGATTTAATTGGTTATGTTGGAAGTACAGGAAGATCGAAAGCACCCCATTTACATTATGAAGTTCGTTATAATGGTCATAGTGTAAATCCTATTAATTTTTATTACGGAGATCTTTCACCTGAAGAGTTCCAGGAAATGTTAAAAACGGCTTCACAAGAAGGACAATCATACGACTAATGTTTATAGACTTACCAGAAAAAAGATATTATAAGATAGGGGAAGTAGCAAAGGCATTTAATGTCAATACTTCTTTAATAAGGTTTTGGGAAAACGAATTTGTTGTTTTGAAACCCAAAAAGAATAAAAAAGGAAATAGATTATTTACTCCTGAGGATCTAAAAAATTTACAACTGATATATTTTTTAGTAAAAGAAAAAGGTTTTACATTAGAGGGAGCAAAAAATAAACTGAAAGAAGGTTCAGATAAAATAGCATCTAATCATAAAATAATTTTAAGATTAGAGGAAATTAAAAATGAATTAACACAAATTAAAAATCAACTTTAAACTTTATTATTATGAAAAAATGGCTTATTCCCTTAATTATATTTGGTGTAATTGCTTTTGGAATTTACAATTGGGTAGTAGGATTTAACAATACTGCTGTCGAAAAACAGGAAACTGCAAAAACACAATGGGCAAATGTTGAAAGTGCTTATCAACGAAGAGCAGATCTTATCCCAAATCTGGTAAACACTGTAAAAGGCTATGCCAGCCATGAAAAAGAAACTTTGGAAGGAGTTATCCAGGCCAGAGCTAATGCTACCAAAACAACTATTGATCCTACAAATGTTACTCCCGAGCAAATGGCTGCTTTTCAAAAAGCGCAGTCTGGTTTAAGCGGAGCATTAAGTAAGTTGATGGTAGTTGTTGAAAAATACCCTGATTTAAAAGCAAATCAAAACTTTTTAGAATTACAAAGCCAGTTAGAAGGTACCGAAAACAGGATCAATGTTGAAAGAAACAGGTATAATAGTCTTGCAAAGGATTACAATGTTTTTACCAGAAAATTTCCGGCTAAATTATTGGCAGGAATGTTAGGTTTTGATCCATTGGTATTATTTCAGGCAGCTGAAGGAAGCGAAAAAGCTCCTGATGTTAATTTTTAAATAATACATGAGTAAATTTTTTAAACTATAGCCAAAGTTTTAACTTTGGCTATTCGTTTATATAAAAATAATTGATATGTCAGAAATTGAAGAGTTTTTAACGCAAGAAGAAGAGCAAAAAATTATTGAGGCAATTCGTGTTGCTGAAAAAGAAACATCAGGTGAGATTAGAGTGCATATTGAAAATGATTCAACCAAGCATTGTTTAGAGCATGCCAAAGAAGTTTTTCATTTATTGCATATGGATGAAACGGCAGAAAAAAATGGAATATTGTTTTATGTTGCAGTACATACACATCAATTTGCTATAATCGGAGATTCGGGTATTGATGAAAAGGTTCCAGATAATTTTTGGAATGATGTAAAAGATACGGTTACAGGTGAGTTTTCTAAAGGAAATAAAGCCGATGGTTTGATTCTGGGTATTTTAGAAGCAGGACAAAAACTTCAGCAATACTTTCCTTATAATAAGGAAGATAAAAATGAACTTTCTGATGATATCTCAAAAAGTTAAAATTAATTCATTATTTAATTATTTTATCTTAAAAACTAATTCATGTCCAATTTTCATCATCTTTTAATCAAAGAAATTAAGAAGGAAACTCCAAGTGCTGTTTCTGTAGCATTTGAGATTCCGGAAAACTTGATATCTGAGTTTAAATATGTACCAGGTCAATATATAACCATTCAAAAAGAGCTAGGAGGAGAGGTTTTGCGAAGAGCTTATTCTATTTGTTCTTCTGTTAAGAGTAGTGAATTGCGAGTTGCAATCAAAGAAGTAGAGCATGGTAATTTTTCAGTTTATGCAAATAAAGATCTAAAAGTAAAGGATTCTTTAGAAATTACAATTCCGGAAGGGAAATTTGTATTAAATGTCAACGGTGATGATAAAAAGAAATATATGGCCTTTGTTGCAGGAAGCGGAATTACTCCGGTTTTCTCCATGATCAAATCTGTTTTGGAAATAGAAAAGGAAAGTGAATTTGTTTTGGTTTATGGAAACAGAACCAAAGAAGAAACTATTTTTAAAAGTGAGTTAGATCAGCTGGTAAAAGATCATGAGAAGCAATTCAAAATTTATTATGCATATAGTAAGGAAAAGAATGACAAAGCCTATACCGGAAGGATAAATGCTGAAATTGTTAAGGATATCATACAAAATAAGCACAAGCAAGAAATTTTTGATGAGTATTTTATTTGCGGGCCGGAAGAGATGATAGATTTGGTAAATGAAACTTTATCTACTAACAATGTGGACAAGGAGCAGATAAAATTTGAACTTTTTACAAGTACAAGCAAGAAAAAGGAAATTGATGATGATCTTATTAGTGGGAATACAGCGATAACTGTTATCTTAGATGAAGAAGAAACCACTTACCAAATGAGCCAAAAGGGTCTTATCCTTAATTCGGCTTTAGCTCAAGGGTTAGATGCTCCATATTCCTGTCAGGGAGGAGTTTGTAGTAGCTGTTTGGCAAGAGTCACTGAAGGTAGCGCAGAAATGGAAAAGAATACAATTCTTAATGATATAGAAGTAGAGGAAGGATTGATCCTGACTTGTCAGGCACACCCTACAACATCAACTATCAAAATAGATTATGACGATGTGTAATTAAAAAATATGACGATCTGATTATTTATGATTCACGAGTATATCAATGCAGTTTTATTAGGGTTTGGTTTGGCTTTTATGGTTGGACCGGTTTTTTTTACATTGATAGAAACAAGCATTACTAAAGGTACAAAAGCTGCGATCATCTTTGATCTTGGAGTAGT
>JAUVCP010000338.1 GCA_030590765.1 Flavobacteriaceae bacterium
CATAACTTGGCATTAAGATCGTACCACTTGAAATATATGAACCATGACGTGCTACCGCATGTGGAACTACTCTTATTCCTTTCTCTTTATAATTCTTTTTAAGTGGAATTTTATCGTGATATTCAAAAATTCCAACTTCCAGAGTTTCCATTTTTTGGATAGGAAAATATAAAACTACCGCTTTTTTAACCCATTCATTTACCTGCCATCCTCCATTTACTGGTTCTGCAACTCGTAATTCACCTGAATCTAATAAATCTATAACTTTTCTAATTGAAGTTTGTACATTTTCTGTTTGTAACAGGTCTCTATTATCCCAAGCCTGTTCAATTATTTGCTGCAGTTTATCCATTCTTATTAATTTATTTAATTCTATAAGCCTGCAAATATAAAGAGGCTTCCTAAATAATGCTTGTTAAAATGTGTTTAGAATTACAAATTTTAGGTAAATTTGCAAAAAATTAAACATTGTATGGCCAGAATACTTGCCTTTGATTTTGGAAAAGTAAGAACAGGTATTGCTGTAACAGATGAATTACAAATTATTGCAACAGGTTTAACCACTGTAAAAACAAAAGATTTATTTTCTTTTTTAAAGAATTACATGCAAAATGAGAGTGTGGAACTGTTTTTGATAGGTGAACCTAAGCAAATGAATAATGAAGTTTCAGAAAGTGAAAAATTGATTATTCCGTTTATCAAAAAATTGAAGGAAAAATTCAAAAATATTCCTATAAAAAGAGTAGATGAAAGATTTACATCAAAGATGGCATTTCAAACAATGATTGATAGTGGATTAAACAAAAAACAAAGACAAAATAAAGCATTGATAGATGAAATTAGTGCAACAATAATTTTACAGACATACTTGTATAACCAATAAAAACTAAAATGATATTACCAATTGTAGCATATGGAGATCCTGTTCTAAGAAAAACAGGTGTAGAAATTGATAAAGACTATCCGAACTTATCAGGGCTTATTGAAAATATGTGGGAGACCATGCATAATGCAAATGGCGTTGGATTAGCTGCACCTCAAATTGGTAAAGCCATCAGATTATTTCTTGTTGATGCTTCTCCTTTTGCAGAAAGTGATGAACTGGAAGATGAAGAGAGAGATTTTTTAAAAGAGTTTAAAAAAGTTTTTATTAATCCGAAAATTATTGCAGAAAAAGGTGAAGAATGGGCTTTTAGTGAAGGTTGCTTAACCATTCCTAATATTAATGAGGATGTTCTTAGAAAAGAAATCATAGACATTGAATACTTTGATGAAAATTTTGAAGCAAAAAGGGAAACATTGGGCGGATTAGCTGCCAGAATTTTTCAACATGAATTTGATCATATAGAAGGAGTTTTATTTACAGATAAATTATCCACACTAAAAAAAAGATTGTTAAAAAAGAAATTAGATAATATTTCAAAAGGGAATATCGATGTTGATTACAGAATGAAATTCCCAAATATAAAAAGATAAAGAAAATGAAAATTGAAAAAATTATTGCCATTTCAGGCAAACCGGGTCTATACGAAATAAAGTCACAAACCAAAGGAGGAGTTATAGTTGAATCATTACTGGATAAAAAAAGATTTCCTGTAAATTCTTTACACAACCTAAGTACATTAAGTGATATAGCCATTTACACATTAGAGGAAGAAAAACCTTTAAAAGATGTTTTTGCTGATATTTATAAAAAAGAAGAAGGTAAAAAAGCAATTGATCACAAATCAAGTAAACAAGAATTGTTAGACTATTTTAGCGAAGTTTTACCTGATTATGATGATGAAAGAGTATATGCTTCTAATATTAAAAAGGTAATTCAATGGTACAATACATTAATTGATGCTAAATTTGATTTTACCAGTTTAGAAGAAGAATCTGAAGAAAAAGAAGCAGAATAAATTTTTTAATATCTCTTAACAATATATAAAATATGTGCAATAGTTTTAATCAAAGATTTCTAGATGAAGCTGCTAAAAACATAAAAGATGAGAATTTTAATGATCATGATTCTCACTCCATATTCATGCAAAATGCTGTAGATTATGCTATTGAAGGAATGGATAAAAATGATGGTGGACCTTTTGGTTGTGTAATTGTTAAAGATGGTAAAATTATTGGTAAGGGAAATAATAAGGTAACTTCAAATAATGATCCTACGGCACATGCCGAAGTCACAGCTATTAGAGATGCCTGTAATAACCTGAATTCATTTCAATTGGAAGGTTGTATTATTTATACTTCATGTGAACCCTGCCCAATGTGCTTAGGTGCCATATATTGGGCTAGACCAGAAAAAGTATTTTTTGGCAGTAATAAAAAAGATGCTGCAAACATAGGCTTTGACGATGATTTTATTTACAAGGAATTGCCTTTACCCTTTGATAAACGCAGTATCCCATTTGAGCAACTGGATAGAGATTATGCTTTAAAACCCTTTAAACTCTGGGAAGAAAAAGAGAATAAAACGAAATATTAATACTAATTTTTTTATTATGAAATATGTTGGTGTATGGATAGATCTAAAGGAGGCTAATATTATAGTTCTAGAAGATAAACAAGTTGATCAAAAAACCATTTTATCTCATATTGAAACCCGGGAAAGAATAGAGGGCGAATCAAAATCTTTTGGAAGATTTGGTGATCAATATCTGAACAATGAAAAAACAAAAAAAAATAAGATTGATAAATTAACCAAATCCTATTTAAAAAATGTGATGAATTCCATAAAAAAAGCTGATGAGATACTTATTTTTGGACCTGCCCAAATAAAAACCAAACTGGGAAATTTAATTCATGATGATCCAAACTTATCTATAAAATTAGATGAAATTCAAAATGCAGATCAAATGACAACTAATCAGAAAGTTGCATATGTTAAAGCTTATTTTAAGAAATGATCAAAAGCTATTGATACGCCGTTTGACCAGATTATAAAAATTTTCGTACTGTTTACCTGATTTTATTTCCTCGATTTTAAATGAAGCACCTAATTTTGAATTTGTGCCATTCTTATTCAGCTTCCGTTTTATTTTGAAGGGAGAATTCTTTATCATAACAGCAATTTTTTAATATAGAAAATACTTTTCCAACCATATTCATTGCAACAATAACGTAGTAATTATTAGATTTATTATAAATTTTGCTCATTTATTATATTAAAATAACATAATAATGATTCTTAAGTCAAAAAAGCTAATTTATTGAATGTCAATATAACTATCGTTTTAACAGTAATTCACTTTTACAAAGAAACTTTTAAGTCAAAATGTAACATAACATTTAATCTTTTGGGTTCTACTGTTATTTTAATGGAATAATTATTTTT
>JAUVCP010000155.1 GCA_030590765.1 Flavobacteriaceae bacterium
GCTTGGCTTCGTGCAGTAGAATAAAAAGATGTATTTTATATCTATTGCAGGTTTTTTACACTAAAAACTTCCTAAAATAGTAAAGGAAAAATTTCTTCCAGGAGCACTGATCCCAGATGCGAATTCTTTATAATGCCGGTCGAAAATATTATCAATATTAAGTAAAAGATCAATATTTTTTGTTGCTTTATATCGAGAATAAAAATTTAAAGTTTGCCATGAAGGAGTGCCATAATATGCATCCTTTTCTATAATAAATGGTGTTTCTTCAATATTATCAATGCCTTCAGAAATATTATAATCTTCCAGTTTTTTTCTTCCATTAAAAATAAAATTGAATCCGGTTTCAAATTTGTTATGGTTGTAATTTATATCAAAACTACCAAATATGGGAGGAATAGATGATAGAGGTTCATTTGTATCATAGGGCTTTCCTTTGGTGTAGGTTATTGCTGCTTTTGTTTGAAATCTATCTGTTAAATTTCCTTTAAAAGTTGCTGTTCCTCCATAAATATAGGCATTATCCTTATTTACATTGGCAACAGTGTTCATCTCTTCTCCATCATAAATAATGGTAAAACCTCCGTTTAAAAGGTAGGGTGCCCGAACAATATAATTATTCAACAAAGTATAATAAGTTGTAAATCCGAGATAGTAATTTTTATCTTTAAAATATTTTAAAATTCCTCCTTCAAAATTATAAGCATATTCAGGTTGTAGATCCACATTTGGTACCGTAACTGTTCCTCTTTTTTCTCTTATCTTACCAATATCATCAATGTTTGGAGAACGAAATCCGGATGAAAATACCGCGTTGAGCTGCCAGTCTTTATTTGGTTTAAAAACATAGCCTGCGGTTAATGTAACAGCCGTATTTGTTAAAGTGATATCCATCTCTGGCAAAGTGATGTACGTTTCATCTATCCATTCGGCCTGTAAAACTGTATTCGTCAATCTGATCCCGGTATTTAAAGTAGATCTATTACTAATATCCTGCCTGAAATCTGCATAAACAGCCGAGCTTAAATAACTACTTCCTCCATCTGGGTAACGGGTTTGCACCACATAGGTATCCGAAATTCCAATAATATCATTTCCATTGACATCTAAGACCTCTCCTTTAGATCTGGAACCAACATCATTGTATGCAATTTCAAAACCATAACCAAAATTCCTGTTTTTTCTGTTCTTTAAATTGGTTGAAAAATCTCCATTTAAACTATACACTTGTACTTTTTCAAATTTGGAAGCTCTGTTAAAGCTATTAAAATTTCTATCAATTCGAGATTCTTTGATATTTTGAAAAGCCATGGTCATGGTTCCTGAATTCAACCACTTTTTATGCAGATCTAAACTTAACTGGGTAGAAAGTAATAATCGATCTTGAGGTCCGTAATACCATTCAGCATATTTCAATTGATCATCACTCCTTTCCATTAATTTGTCAAATCTATTGATATCTGTTGAAGTACTGTATTGTAAATTAAACATGAGGTTGCTTTTTTTACTTAGCGGAACAAATACTTTTTGTAGTATATCTGTTTGATCAAAACCTACATTTCTTTGCCGGTTAGGATCGGTATTTTTAACCGGATGATCATTATAGAATGTATTTGTGTTATTGGAATATTCATGCTGTAATCCCCATTGGTTAAAACCATGCCTTCTGTTCTCTCCCATTTTCAGATCACCAAACTTACTATGCGATATACTGGTATAGGATGCAAAATTTTTCATTTGCAATTCAATTCCGGCCTGTAAAGCAACTTCTTGATTTACGGTACTAAATCTCGATAAAAACTCGGTATTCACCACTCGTTTTTCACTTATCATTGGGTTTCTAGTATAATAGTGAATTACTCCTCCTAAGGCATCAGATCCATAAATTACAGACGATGGTCCGAAAATAACTTCCGTTTTCTCTAAAACACTTGGTGATACCGTAATTGAATTTTGCAAGTGACCTTTGCGATAAATGGCATTATTCAATCTAACACCATCTATCACTAATAATATCCGATTAGCCTCCATACCTCTTAAAACCGGACTTCCGCCACCAAACTGTGTTTTTTGCACCTTAACACCAGGAATACTCGCCAGCATATCCGCTGAGGTTTGTGGTGTTGAATTTTGAATATCTTTATAAGAGAAAACAGCTATCTGTTCTGCAATTCTTGAAATGTCTTCTTTTCCTTTGGTTGCAGATAAGAATACCTCACTTAGTAATTCAGATTTAAACTGTAAATAAATTGTTGTTTTATCCTTAGTTATCTGTTTTTTAAGAACTTCAAACTCAACATAACTAATATGGGTAAAAGTGAGTAATTCCATTTCTGAAAATACACTCAGATCCACTTTTCCATTTTTATCAGATACAACACGTATACTGTTATCTTCACTATTGATATGAACATTATGAATTGGAAATTCTGAGTCTTTATCAACTACGATGCACACCTGAGCAAAGGATATTTGTCCTATAAAAAGTGAAATAATAACAATAATAAACTTCATTCAAAGACATTTTTTAATACATGTAATGATTTTGGAGTTTTAAATCCCGGTATATGCAACTTGTAATAATGGAGTAAAATTTCCAATAAAACAACACGTGTTTTAGCATTCAAGTGTAACCGTTCAATAGTATCAAAATTTATGCCGAATAATGACTTAAATAAAATTAATTTTTCGCCTGTTACATAATCTGTTAAAGGCTTATTGTTTGTGAAAATCCCTTCTAAAAGGTTAAAATAATGAAGATTTAGGTCTTTAACTTCTGGGTAAAAGCCTAAATACTTACTTAAATTCAATAAAAATAGTAAGTGAAAGTTTGCCGTATGGCTATGATTATCTAACCAGATCAATGATGTTTCAATATATTGGAACAGTATTTCATTTTTTTCTTCTTCTTTTAAAGTAAAGCTAAGCACTTCTGCTAAAAATAATGCAACAGACTGTTTTAAAATATCAGTTGCCAGACTTTGGTATAAATAGGATATTCCTACTTCCCGAATACTATTTAAATTTCCTTTATTATTGTGATTGGCCGTAAGATTTAACTGGGTAAGTGGCTGGAAATATGCAATGTTTATCTGTTTTGATTTACTACCAGATCTTTTGGTTTTTGACTTATAGATTCTTTTGATCAAATAAGTTTTCAAGCCATCTTCTGTATAGCATTTTACAATAAGATCCGCATCACCATACTTGATGGAAGTTAAAACAATTGCTTTCGTTTTTACGATCATTTTTTACTAATTGATAATAGCAATTTTAGTGGAAGAGGTTTCTGATTTATCAGGACTTGTTAGTAACACAATATAAACTCCGGATGCAACTTTTCTTCCGGCAAGATTTGTTTTATCCCAAATAACTTTCCCTCCCTTGATCTCCTGACCTATTTCAACATTGGTCTCATGTACCAGTCTCCCGGCTGTATTTAATATTTTGACATTGGTTCCACGAGGTAAATGCGTTCCGTTTCTACCATCAATGGTTACAAATTCATGCTCCTTTTTCACCGGATTTGGATAAGCATATACTTCCCCCAATTCATCTCCAAAAGGAGCAACGTTATTGTTAAAAGCAACAATTCCTTTATCTGTTGCAAAAAAGACTTTTCCATTTGAATTATCAACTCTTATTTTTAAAATTCTGTTAGATGGCAAAGGAGAATTATCTTTATTAAAATTAAATAAGGTTTCGTCTCCTGAGGGTGTTGTTCCTAGTACGCCACCTGTATCGGTTCCAAACCATTTATTTTCGGCACCATCAATAGCAATAGAATTGATAGGCTGTTCACCTAATAATTTTTTTGGCACACCATCATCTTCAATAATTACAGGGGCAGCATCATAAATAGAGGCGTCAAAAATACCTTCAGCATCTGAAAAAACAACCAACCCTTTTTGTGTACCTATCCATATTCGGTTATTTCTATCTACTGCTAAGGTTTGAACAAATACATCAGGTAATGAGCCCTTTGTAACCTCTGTGATCAATGCTTTTTTTCTATTACCGGTTTCGTTAAAAACCAAAACACCGTTTCTTCTTGATCCTATCCAAACGCTTCCAGCTCTATCAATTTCTAATTCTGTTAATTCTCCCTGATTCAAATTTATCATGATTGAACTCAAATCAAAACTAGTCCATGCTCCATTTGTATTCATTTTTTTTAATCCATCAGGAACCAAAGAATTGGTAACCCATAAATTGCTCTGGTTATCAAAAGAAGTTCCATTGATCCTAATACTTTTATAGTTTGGATTATTGGGTGCCAGATCCTCCAGTCCGCTGTTTGTATCATTTAAAAAAGCATTGATCTCATTATTTTCAACAACCAACATTCCTCCTGCATCTTTAAATGGAGGTGCACCACTTTGTGCAAAAGAACTAATGTAAACCTTGTCTTCCATTGTAGGGTCAATAGTTACATGAACCAAATCTTTAGCTGGGTAATTGCTATTGTATTTGATATTTATCCATTGCTCTTTTTCTTCTAAATTACCATTGAAATGAGAAAAACCAAAATGTTTTCCCATGGGTACAAAAGAAACGTTATAACCCCCGTAAACTACCCATAAATTGTTGTTTTGAACCGTTATTGAAAAAACCTGATTAGATGTTGGCCCCACCGGATGAATTTCTGTATATGGTGAACTTGAAAAATCTGTTTGTAAAATTCCAAAAGTTGTAGTTGCCATATATACTTGCTCTTCTTCTGCGAAAGCAGTATGTAAGGAAAAATTATAATTGTTTTTAGGATTTGCAACAAATATCTGATTAAGAGATGAATTCAAAACAATTGCTATATTCAAAGTAGAAACCGTTAAATAAGTAGAGGTAGCTTTTAAGTCTATCACGGTTTGAGAAAAAGATCTTATTGGTTGTAAATTGCTATCTGAGACTTCATATAAAATTTTATCTCTTGCTGTATACACTTTATTATTAAAAGCAGTAATTGCTTTGAAATTTCCGTTTTGGGAATAATACCAGTTGTTAAAATCTATTAAATTTGGATTACGAAGATCGGCTGTATAAATTCCGTTTTCTGTTGCTGCATAAATAATCTCATCAATAATTGCTGTTTGATTTACAAAAACGGCACTTGAGTTATCCCCAATATAATAGGTGTCTCCAAAATTTAGATTTTCAATATCGTATTGTACAATGCCGAAAGGAGTGGATAAATATAAATTATTCTCAAATTCTGATATATGATTGATCTGTTTTTGTCCGGTAATATCTAAACGTTCTATATCATTTGCAATGGTTATTTTTCCTCTCTCATCAATTACTTCTATTAAACCCGACTGATAACCAATTATAAATATTTTGGTGTTTTCACTATAAAAAATACTGGTTGTTTCTTTTCCTGAAAGTCCATGAACAGAAGATATCTTATTGATCTCATCCGTTTCAATATTGTATACAAATGCAGCATTATCAGCAATTGCATAAATGATATGATTGATCTTTATAAAATCTTTTACATTGTTATAGGAATAAAAATCTTCCCATTTATCACTAAAATCTGTTTGTGCAAATAAGATCTGTCCAAACAGCATCAATAGCAATCCTTGAAGTAAAAAGAGTTCTTTTTTTGCAAAAAGCAACATAGTTTTTTTTTTCAAAGATATTTATTTAAAGTGAAATGGAAAATCTGTATACAAAATAAAAGAATAGCCTTAATTTTGAAGTAATAAAACAATCACCAACGCTTATCAAAATGGAATATACAGCTCAAATACTTATACTAATTTACATCATCATAACTTTTTTATACTCAGCTACTGAAAAAATATTTCAGTGGAAACAAAGCATTGATTATTACCAATCTCATTTTAAAAATACCTTTATGGAAAAATTTATTCCTCCATCTCTTTTAATTGTTATTTTTTTGGAAGTAATAACGGTTACCCTTTCACTTATTGGATTATATAATTTGATTCA
>JAUVCP010000038.1 GCA_030590765.1 Flavobacteriaceae bacterium
CCGTTATTTAATGTTTACGTTTTCTATTCCTGTAGTCGTTTATTCTGCTAAAGATTATTTAATCTCGGCATATAAAGGAGTAAAACATGGGATTTTAAATATTGATGTCCCCATTTCATTGGGTATTTTAGTTTTATTTACCCGTAGTATCTATGAAATATTTTCTAATACCGGTTCCGGGTATTTTGACAGTTTGACCGGGTTGATCTTCTTTTTATTATTGGGAAAAGTCTTTCAGCAAAGAACCTATAATTTTCTTTCTTTTGAACGTGATTACAAATCGTATTTCCCTATCGCCATTACAAAAATAAATAAGGATACCTCTCATCATATCATTCCAGTTCATGAAATAAAAGAAGGGGATCGTTTATTGATAAGAAATGAAGAAATAATTCCGGTTGACGGAATCATGATCAACGGAAATGCTCTATTAGATTATAGTTTTGTTACCGGAGAATCAATGCCAGTCACAAAAAAATCTGGTGACAAAGTATTTGCAGGCGGTAAGCAAACAGATGGGGCAATAGAGATTGAGGTACTGCAAACAGTAACCCAAAGCTATTTAACGCAGCTATGGAGTAATGATATTTTTTCAAAAAATGATTCGGATAACATTAAAAATATTACGGATTCAATTAGTAAACACTTTACCATTGCTATTCTGTTCATTGCCATTTCTGCAGGTATTTATTGGTTTTTTGAAGATAAAACTAAAGCTTTTCAAGTAGTTTCTGCCGTGCTGATCATTGCCTGCCCTTGTGCATTGGCTCTATCAGCACCTTTTGCATTGGGCAATATGCTTCGCATCTTCGGAAAAAACAAATTCTATCTTAAAAATACAAATGTCATTGAAAATATATCAAAAATTGACACTTTGGTCTTTGATAAAACAGGTACGATCACAACAAATAATAGCTCCAATATAAGTTTTGAAGGAGATAAATTAAACGATTTTGAAATTGATCTCATAAAATCATTACTGAGATCTTCTAACCATCCCTTGAGTAGAATGCTATTTGATTTTTTACCAGAAGGAAAAAAATGGAATGTAGAAGGTTTTAAAGAAGTATTAGGGAAAGGTATTCAGGGTATCGTTCAAAATAAAGAAATTCAATTAGGATCTGCAGCTTTTGTAGGAGCAATTACTGAAAATATTTTACACACCTATATATATATTAAGATAGATCATAAGATTATTGGAAAATTTATTTTTAACAATGAATATAGGGAAGGCTTAAAAGAGAGTTTGCAAAGTTTTTCTATAAATTATGATATTGCAATTCTTTCGGGAGATAATGAAGGTGAAAAAGAAAATCTTAAACAGCTGCTACCAATTAATTCACAATTATTATTTAATCAAAAACCAGAAGACAAGTTGTTATATATAAAATCTTTACAGGATAAAGAACAGAAAGTAATGATGTTTGGAGATGGTTTAAACGATGCCGGAGCGCTGGCACAAAGTAATGTAGGAATAGCCATATCAGAAAACATAAATGTATTTTCACCTGCATGTGATGGAATTTTAGATGCAGAAGAATTTAAAAATCTGCCAAATTTTATCCAACTGTCCAAAAAAGCAATTCAAGTAATCAAGTTTAGCTTCGGCCTTTCTTTCCTATACAACATTGTGGGAATGTATTTTGCAATTTCGGGTTCCTTATCACCAATTGTTGCTGCAATACTAATGCCGTTAAGCTCTATAACTGTAGTAATATTTGTCACTATTAGTACTAATATTATTTCAAAAAAAATCTTACATTAGCCATTGTTAATATTTTGTTAATGATTATTATAAAAAACATGACATTTATCATGTAAAATTCATTGAACATTTTTATTTTTGTATTAACTTAACTGAAAATCAAAATATGAGTATCTTATTTATGACTATTGCTGTTAGTCTATTTATAGCTATCATCTTTTTTATAATTTTTATAAAATCTGTAAAATCAGGTCAATATGATGACTTGTATTCTCCATCTGTGAGAATGCTTTTTGATGATGAGCTTGTTAAGGATGAAACCAAAGAGAAAACAAACTAATTATATCTAAAATTAACTAACTTAATTATTTTAAATGGAAAAAGAACAGTTTTATTACGATAACAAGATTGTAAAAATGTTTTTCATTGCTACAGTTGTTTGGGGCATTGTGGGAATGCTTGTGGGGCTAATGGTAGCCTTTTTATTTAATTTCCCAAACTATATGGAAGGGATTTCATGGTTAAGTTTTGGGCGATTACGTCCTCTACATACAAATGCTGTAATTTTCGCTTTTGTTGGTAATGGATTTTTTGTTGGGATGTATTATTCTATGCAACGATTGCTAAAAACAAGAATGTTTAGTGATGCTTTGAGCAAAGTTCATTTTTGGGGCTGGCAATTGATTATTGTTGCAGCAGCAATTACATTGCCATTAGGTCTTACTTCATCAAAAGAGTATGCTGAATTGGAATGGCCAATTGATATTGCTATCACCTTGATATGGGTGGTTATGGGTATCAATATGATCGGGACTATGATCAAACGAAGACAGCGACATATATATGTTGCCATTTGGTTTTATATAGCAACTTTTGTAACTATTGCTGTTCTGCATATTTTTAACAATTTAGAGCTACCAGTATCTGCTTTTAAAAGCTATTCTGTATACGCTGGTGTTCAGGATGCCATGGTACAATGGTGGTATGGCCATAATGCAGTAGCATTTTTCTTAACAACTCCAATGCTGGGTTTAATGTATTATTTTGTACCAAAAGCTGCTAACAGACCTGTTTATTCCTATAGATTATCTATTATTCACTTCTGGACATTGATATTCATTTATATCTGGGCAGGACCTCACCATTTATTATATACTGCTTTACCAGAATGGGCACAAAATTTAGGAACTGTATTTTCTATTATGTTGATCTTCCCTTCCTGGGGTGGTATGATTAATGGTTTATTAACCCTTCGTGGTGCATGGGATAAAGTTAGAGAAGATCCTATTTTAAAATTCTATGTGGTTGCGATTACTGGTTATGGTATGTCAACTTTTGAAGGACCAATGCTTTCATTTAAAAATTTAAATGCGATAGGTCACTATACAGATTGGATCGTTGGTCATGTACACATTGGCACATTAGCATGGAATGGTTTTATCATTGCAGGGATGCTCTATTGGTTAGCAAAAAAAATATGGAAAACTGAATTGTATTCTACAAAATTGGCAAATCTCCATTTCTGGATTGGTACTTTGGGTATTTTATTTTATGCATTACCTCTTTACGTTGCAGGCTTTACCCAAGCTGCTATGTGGAAACAATTTAACCCAGATGGCACCTTGGTTTATGGTAACTTTTTAGAAACCGTAACGCAAATTTTACCAATGTATGCTATGAGAGCATTTGGTGGTACCTTGTACTTTATAGGATTTAGCATCATGGCTTATAACCTGGTAAAAACAGCTAAAATGGGTAGTACTGTTGAAGATGAATTGGCAGAAGCAGTTCCATTAAAGAAAATCGGTGCAGGAAGAATTGCAGGAGAACATTGGCATTCGTGGTTAGAAAGAAGAACTGTATTGTTTACTATTTTAACAACAGTTGCCATTTTGATTGGTGGTGCAGTTGAGATCGTACCTCTATTAGTGGTGGACTCAAACATACCAACTATTACTTCTGTTAAGCCTTACACTCCACTTGAGTTGGAAGGAAGAGATATTTATATCCGTGAAGGCTGTAATAACTGTCACTCTCAGATGATCCGTCCGTTCAGATCAGAAGTGGAACGGTATGGTGAATATTCCAAAGCAGGTGAATTTGTTTATGATCATCCTTTCTTATGGGGATCAAAAAGAACCGGGCCAGATCTACATCGTATTGGAGGAAAATATAATGACAACTGGCATTTTAACCATATGTTAGATCCAAGGTTGACTTCTCCAGGATCTATTATGCCGCAATACCCATGGATCATTACAGATGATTTGGATATATCGAATACCGTTAATAAAATTAACGGAATGATAAAACTTGGAGTTCCTTATACCCAAATGGAATTAGACAAGGCTGTTTATCTATTGAAAAATCAGGCAGCTCAAATTGAAAAGAATTTAAGACAAGATCCTGAATTTGTTAAAAATTATGGAGATGCAAATATTCAGGATAAAGAAATTGTTGCATTAATTGCTTATATGCAAAGATTGGGTACTGATATTAAAGCTGAAACAGCAGAAAATTAAGATTATGATAAGATTTGCAAAACATTATTTTGAAGGTATTAATGGAATTGAAATATATCCAATCATATCCTTAGTCTTATTTTTTATAATTTTTATTACAATGGTTATTATTGTATTTAAAATACCTAAAGACAGTATAGAAGAAATTAGTAATTTACCTTTTGAAAACGACTCACAAAACAACAATTATGAACAATCATAAAAACCTAACTGGCTGGCAGAAAATTCTGCAAAAGATGACTAAAGCCAATGAAATTGGAAAGGAAGAAGACATCATGACCGATCATGATTATGACGGTATCAAAGAATTAGATAATGTACTACCACCTTGGTGGTTATGGGGTTTTTATATTACAATAGCCATTGGTGTTTTTTACTATATACAGGTTTTTACAAACTCAGAAGCATATAGCCAAAAAGAAGAATTTGCAGCTGAAGTAGAACAAGGAAAACTAGAAGTAGAAGCTTATAAAAAAGCAAATCCTGAATTGTTTAAAACTGATGTTAAATTATTAACAGATGCCGCAAGTTTAGAAGAAGGTAAAAAAGTATGGACTACTTATTGTGTTGCCTGTCATATGGCAGATGGTGGTGGTGGAATTGGTCCAAACATGACCGATGACAAATGGATCTTAGGTGGTGGAATGGAAAAAATATTTCATACCATATCAGAAGGAGGCAGACCTGGAAAAGGTATGGTTGCTTGGAAAAGTTCTATCAAGATTGAACAACGCCAACAGGTAGCCAGTTATGTAATAACTCTTCAGGGAACAACCCCCGCAAACCCAAAAGCAGCAGAAGGAGATATTACATGGAGTAAACAGTAACGTCACTTCATTTCTTCGAAGTGCGATACTGTGTTTTTGATTTTTTAGTTAGTAGTAGAAAAGGCTATTTGTTATTGCAAAATATCAATAGCCTTTTCAAAGTTTTTAAATTAACCTATTGTTACTTATGTCACAAGCGAATGAAAGTTTTAGAGATTCCATTGGAACAATAACAACTGAAGGAAATAGAAATGTAATTTATCCAAAAAAACCGAAAGGAAAGTTTACAAACTACAGAACTTATCTCAGTTGGTTTTTAATTATTTTTTTGTTTATAGCACCTTTTATTAAAGTTAATGGAAATCAGTTTTTACTTTTTAATGTTCTGGATAGGAAATTCAATATTTTTGGTCAACCCTTTTGGCCTCAGGATTTTTATCTTTTGGTATTATCCATGCTGGTGGGCGTAGTTTTCGTTATTTTATTTACGGTTATTTTTGGTAGAATTTTTTGTGGTTGGCTTTGCCCTCAAACCATTTTTATGGAAATGGTTTTCCGTAAAGTAGAATATGCTATTGAAGGAGACAGAACCAAACAGATCAAGCTGGACAAACAAGAATGGAACGTTGAAAAAATTGGTAAAAAATCTTTAAAATGGATAATTTTTTTCATTATCTCTTTTTTAATATCAAATGCATTTTTAGCATATTTCGTAGGAGGTGATGAATTGATCCAACAAATAAAAGACGGACCATCTGCTCATATGGGCACCCTGATCAAACTACTAATTTTTACAGGTGTATTTTATTTTATTTTTGCATGGTTTCGCGAACAGGCATGTATCATTGTATGCCCTTACGGAAGGCTACAGGGAGTTTTATTAGACAATCATTCCATTAATGTTGTCTATGACTTTAATCGTGGTGAAGGACGTCAAAAATTACGCAAAGACGAAGACAGAAAGTCCAATGAGCTTGGTGATTGTATTGATTGTAAACAATGTGTTTTAGTTTGTCCAACAGGTATTGATATACGTAATGGTACTCAAATGGAATGTGTTAACTGCACTGCCTGTATTGATGCTTGTGATGAAATAATGGATAAGGTTGGTTTTGACAGAGGACTGATACGATATGCCTCAGAAAATAATATTGAAGAAAGTGAAAAATTCTCATTTAACACACGTATTATAAGTTATACAATTGTTTTAAGTTTGATGCTTGCGTTTTTGGTTACCCTTATTTTCCTTCGTAACGATGTTCAGGCCACAATTCTACGATTACCAGGTCAGTTATATATAACTCAGGGAGACACTATACAAAATGTATACACCTATAAATTGATCAATAAAACAAATGATACTTATGATGATCTAAAGATCAAACTGCTTTCTCACACCGGAAACATTAAAGTTGTTGAAGGCAAAATAACATTAGAGAAAAGTAAACTTCATGAGGGAACTTTGTTTATTAAAATCGCAAAAAAAGATATCAATTCTTCTAAAGAAAAATTAAAAATTGGAGTATTTTATAATGGGGAAATGATTGAAACCAGTAAAACTAATTTTCCTGCTCCTTTGATAATCAAATAAACCAGATAAATAAAAATAGTCATTATGAAGATAAAAATTAATTGGGGTACGGGTATCGTAATTGCAATGGTGCTTTTTATGATATTCATCCTATCCTTTGTTTACAAATCTCTAACTCCTAAGTACACCCATGAATTGGTGTCAGAAGACTATTATAAAGACGAATTACTTTACCAAAAAGAGATCGATAAATTAAATAATGCCGTAAAACTTGACACTAAGATCAATTTGAGCAATTCTGACAATGGAATTAATATAAAATTTCCGGATAATCTGGAATATCAAAAGGTGAAAGGAACTATTTCATTTCAAAGATATTCCAATAGCAATTTAGATTTTATCAAGAGTATTTCGATGAATTCTAATCAATATCTGATACCTGATAGTATACTGATTTCCGGTAAGTGGATCGTTAAGATTGACTGGAATTATGAAGGCAAGGAATATTTGTTTAAAGATAGCTGGTTCTATTAAACTTGTAAGTGTACTTTAATTTATTTAATCATCTAATTTTTCAATTATTTTTTATACTGCTCTCATATTAGGCCTCTTAGGAAGTTTCCACTGCATTGGAATGTGCGGACCAATTGCTTTTATTTTACCCGTTGACAAAAGCAGCAAGGGTAAAATGCTTTGGCAAACCTTTTTATATCATTTTGGCAGACTACTTACTTACAGCCTTATAGGATTACTATTTGGCATTGTTGGTAAGGGGCTTTACCTTGCTGGTTTCCAACAGCGTCTTTCCATATTGATGGGTGTGATCATGATCTTAACGGTAGTAATTCCTGCTAAATTTTTCAATAAATTCAACCTAACCAAACCTCTTTATAGAATTATAGGAAAAGTTAAAAAGAATCTAGGATTATACTTAAATAAAAAATCAGATAAAGCACTGTTTTCCATTGGTTTTTTCAATGGTTTTTTACCATGTGGATTGGTATATATGGCTATTATTGGTTCTATTTCAACAGGAAACATGTTTTCAGGTGCATTATACATGTTTATTTTTGGTTTGGGAACTATTCCAATGATGACAGGAGCCATTTATTTAGGGAATTTTTTAAAAATCTCCATTAGGAATAAAATTCAAAAAGCAATTCCTATATTTGTAATAATAATTGGATTATTGTTTATATTGAGGGGAATGGGATTAGGTATACCATATATTTCACCACCTGATGTAAAACTTCATATATCAAACAACCCAAGTTCCTGTGTAACTGAATAAAGAGTAAATTATGCTAAATGAAACTATATTAACTCAAGAAGATTTTGAAAATTCTAAAACAAAAGATGGTCTTTTAAGAATAATTCAAAATAAAAATATCAATATTGACAAGGTTATTTCTACACTTCGATATGAACAAGAAAAAAAAATACTACAAATTGAACTGGTAAAACTTCAACAATGGGCTTCCAAAAATAAAAAGAGAATTGCTGTTATTTTTGAAGGAAGAGATGCTGCCGGAAAAGGTGGTAATATTCGTCGATTTACAGAGCATTTGAACCCACGATCTATGCGTTTGGTTGCATTAAACAGACCAACAAGTACTGAAATGGGACAATGGTATTTTAGACGTTATATCAAACAATTACCAAATCCTGGAGAGATTGTTTTTTTTGATAGAAGCTGGTATAATAGAGCTGTTGTTGAACCAGTTATGGGTTTTTGCACAGAAAATCAATACCATCAATTCATGATGCAATTACCAGAATTTGAACATATGCTGTACGAAGATGGTGTTATCATTATAAAATTTTGGTTATCTATTACAAAAGAAGAACAGATGAAAAGATTTGATGCCAGAATGGATAATCCGCTAAAGCGCTGGAAGTTTAGCCCTGTGGATAAAAAAGGTCAGGAACTCTGGGATGTTTATACCAAGTATAAAGAACAAATGTTTAGTAAAACACATAATTCATTCTGCCCTTGGGTTATTGTTAAAACCAATGATAAACACACTGCACGTCTGGAATGTATGCGTTATGTTTTGTCACGAATTGATTATGAAGGCAAAGATGATTCGAAAGTATCTCTCCTACCCGACCCAAATGTAATCATGCATTATTTTAGGTCTATTCACAAATACGATTAATTGTATAATTATTTTCAACAATCATGGAACAACAAAAATTAAGCCCACAGGATATCATCAAATTAAATTCAAAAAAAGGACTTACATCTTTGCTTTTGAACGAAACTCTTAACCCCAAAAAATCGGTTAGATACATTGATTATATCAAAAAACTTAAAAAACTACAAGTTGAATTGATAAAACAACAGGCTTGTATCATTGACGATAACAAAAGAGTAATTGTAATTTTTGAGGGAAGAGATGCTGCAGGAAAAGGAGGTGCGATCAGACGAATTACAGAACGGATAAATCCCCGTCACTTTAGAATTGTTGCATTGCCAAGACCAAGTGAAGAAGAAAGTACACAATGGTATTTTCAACGATATGTCAATCAATTTCCTAAGGCGGGAGAAATTGTTTTTTTTGACAGAAGCTGGTATAACCGAGCTGTTGTTGAACCTGTAAATGATTTTTGCACAAAAGAAGAATATGAGATCTTTATGAACCATGTAAATGATTTTGAAAGAATGATCACAGATTCAGGTATTATTCTTGTTAAAATCTACATGTCTATTTCTAAAAAAGAACAAGCCAAACGTTTTGAGGATATAAAAAATAACCCATTAAAACAGTGGAAAATCAGTAAAGTAGATGAAAAGGCCCAAGATCTATGGGATTCTTACACAGAATATAAAAATAAAATGTTTGAAAACACCAAAAATGGTGGAATACCATTTAAAGTGATCAAAGCTAATCGAAAAATTGATGCTCGAGTTGAGGCTATAGAATACTTACTTAAGAGCGTTCCTTATGATAAGGAAAGAGAAATATAAATTACTTCTTTTTAGCTTTATACATTAAATAAAATCCAATTAAGATCATCGGAATACTTAACAATTGTCCGGTATTCAAATCCCATGCTGCACGATTGTCTACCTGTGCTTCTTTAAAAAATTCAGCAACAAACCTGACAGACCATAATAAAACCATGAAAAGACCGAAGATATAACCCATTTTATCTTTTTTATCTGTTTTCCAATAAACAAACCAAAGAATTATAAAAGTAACCAGATACCCAAATGCTTCATATAATTGCGTTGCGTGGCGAGGGAAATCTTCGCCTAATTGTCTGAATATAAAGCCATAATCAGAATTTGTTGGTTTTCCAATAATTTCGGAATTGATCAAATTACCAATTCTCACAAAAACTCCACCAATTGCAACTGGAAGTGTAATACGATCTAGTATCCATAAAAGGGGTTTATGCAACACTTTTTTACTGTAAAAATACATGGCAATAATCATCCCTAAAGCACCACCATGACTTGCTAATCCTTGATATCCGGTAAATTGAAAAGGGTTAAACCTCACGGGTAACAATACCTCTAAAGGATGTTCAAATAAGAATTTGGTGTCATAAAAAAGAAAATGTCCTATTCTTGCTCCCAGCAAAATGGAGATCACTGCATAAATAAAAAGTGAATCCAGTTTTTCAACAGAAATCCCCTCATTTTCATAAATCTTCTTCATGATCTGTAAACCCAATACAAATGCAATAACAAACATTAAACTATAATATCTTATAGCAAATGAACCAATTTTAAACAATTCAATATTTGGATTCCAGTCAATACTTAAATAAACCATTTTTAATTTTTAAGAGTGTAAATATAATTTAAAGTCTAAAATGAAAACAATAATTATATTCTTATTTTTCTTTTAATTTTTTTTCAGGAACAGGGTCATAACCTTCTCCTCCCCATGGGTGACAACTTGATATTCTTTTAATAGCGAGCCATCCTCCATAGAATAAACCGTGTTTTTGCAACGCTTCAACCGTATAATTTGAGCATGTTGGTGTATATCTACAACTTGCCGGTGTATAAGGTGATATCGCAATCTGATAAAAACGAACAAGCAAAACAAGGGGATATGTCAATATTTTTTTAATAATACCCATCTATCCTTTTAATTTACAGAAAAGGTAGTTCCTTCTTTACCATCTTTTAGTTGAAT
>JAUVCP010000307.1 GCA_030590765.1 Flavobacteriaceae bacterium
GGATAAAATATATGTTTAAAAATATATTTTTTATATATCTAAATCATAAACAATTGCTAAATTTACAAGAGTATAAAAATCCCAAAATATATAAATATTTAGAATTGCCTATCCTTGATATTTGAACATTCTAAATCAAAGTATATAAAACATGAATTTAATATATAAAATTATTCTTTTTCCAATAATAGTCTTGATTTCTATTTTTTTACAAGAAAAAAAGGAGAAGGGAATAAAAACAAATCATGCTCCAAATATTATTTATATTCTTACGGATGATCTGGGTTATGGAGATATCTCAGCTTTTAATCCTGAAGGGAAAATAAAAACTCCTAATATTGATAAATTAGCAAAAGAGGGAATGATGTTTACAGATGCCCATACCTCCTCTTCTGTATGTACTCCGACCAGATACGGAATTTTAACCGGAAGATACAACTGGAGATCTACTCTAAAAAGTGGTGTACTCACAGGTAAATCAAAAGCATTGATTCCAAACAGCAAAACTACTATTGCAAGCATGCTAAAAAAACAAGGCTATAAAACTGCATTTATTGGAAAATGGCATTTAGGCTGGGATTGGGCCTTGAAAAATAAAGAAGACAAAACTGGAGAAGGATGGGATGCGAAAGATTTTGATAATATTGATTTTAGCAAACCCATAGAGAACGGACCAAAGGATCTTGGTTTTGATTTTTCCTACGGACACAGCGGATCTTTAGATATGGCTCCTTATGTGTATGTAGAAAATGGAAAGCCAACTGAAATTCCTAAAAAAGTTACCCAAAATGCAGGTAAATATTCCTGGTGGAGAAAAGGACCAACTTCATCTGATTTTGATCATGAAGATGTTACTCCCCATTTTTTTAGAAAAGCAATTCATTATATAGCAGATAACTCAAAAAAGAAAAACCCTTTCTTTTTATATCTAGCTTTACCATCACCACATACTCCTATATTACCGACCAAAGAATGGCAGGAAAAATCAGAGTTGAATCCATATGGAGATTTTGTAATGATGATTGACGATTATGTTGGCCAGCTCATTGCTCAGGTGAAGGCATCAGGTATCTCAAAAAACACCTTGATCATTTTTACCAGTGATAATGGTTGTTCACCTGCTGCAAAAATTGATGAATTAACCGCAAAAGGACATTATCCAAGTTTTATTTTTAGAGGTCATAAAGCCGATATTTTTGAAGGTGGTCATCGAGTTCCTTTTATTGTTAAATGGCCTTCACAAATCGCTCCAAATTCAGAGAGTAATCAAACAATTTGTACAACAGATTTTATGGCAACTGTTGCAGAAATTTCTAACTATAAATTAAAAGCTGATGAGGGTGAAGACAGTTTTAGCATGCTTCCTTTATTGAAAAATTCCTTTACAGGAAATTCATTCAGAGATGCAACAGTACATCATTCTATCAATGGAAGTTTTGCAATCAGAAAAAGAGATTTTAAACTGATCATGTGTGCTGACTCCGGAGGATGGAGTTATCCTAAACCTGGAAAAGATAAAGATATCATTGCCGGTTTACCTAAAATGCAGTTATACAATTTAAAAGCAGATCCAGCAGAACAGAAAAATCTCATAAATTCTAATCCCAAAAAAGTTACAGAATTAAAACAGTTATTAACTAAATATATCAAAGACGGAAGAAGTACACCTGGTATAAACCAACAAAATGATACTGTTAAAAAATGGAAACAATTGTGGTGGATGTGAAATTAATTAAAACAGTTCATATGAATAAATTATATTCCTTATTGAAATTTAATTTACTTCTTTTATCAATAATTGGCTTTCTTTCATGTAGCTCATCAAAGAATCATTCAAAAACAACCTCATCCTCACAAAAAGATTGGAAATTGATCTGGGAAGATTCTTTTGAAAAAGAAGATTATTTAGATCCTGAAAAATGGAATGTTATTGAACGTAATACTGCTGACTGGGGAAACTATATGTCAGGTCATAAAGATTGTATCTGGATAAAAGATGGAAAATTAATTCTTAGAGGAATTGTAAATAAAGATAGATCTTTGGATACTGTACCCTATTTAACCGGAGGTGTAAACACAAAGGGGAAATTTGCTTATCAATATGGAAAAGTAGAGATCAAAGCAAAACTGGAAAATGCAAAAGGTGCCTGGCCTGCAATGTGGATGTTAGCAAATGATCCCAAATATGGCAAATACCCAAGAAATGGTGAAATTGACTTGATGGAGCATTTGAATTATGAAGATCAAATTTATCAAACAGTTCACTCCTATTATACTTTGGAATTAAAAGAAAAGAAAAATCCTCTTTATTATAAAACCACCAAAACAAATACCAATAAGTATAATATTTATGGCATGGAATGGTATCCTGACAAGTTGGTCTTTACCCTTAACGGAAAAGAGTCTTTTGTTTATCCTCGCCTGAAAGATGTAGATCCAACACAATGGCCCTTTGATCAGCCATTTTATATCATGATTGATATGCAATTAGGTGGTTCCTGGGTTGGCGAAGTAGAACCTAAAGATCTGCCGGTACAAATGATCATTGATTGGGTAAAAGTTTATAAATAAAAAATGATATTCAATATGAAAAAACTTTTTCAATATGCTCTTTTGATGCTCATTATAGCATCTTGCAACAAAAAAAACATTGACAATTCTATAGCAATACCGGTTTCCAATACGATTGCAATTAATGAGTCAGACACAAATGATTCTATTGTTTTAAAGGCAGCACATGTTGTGCCAACTGTAAATCAGTATGATGCTTTAAAAAATGAATTTATTGCATTTATTCACTTCGGACCCAATACTTTTACACGTATGGAATGGGGTAATGGCATGGAAGATCCAAAAATATTCAATCTTCAAAATTTAGATACAGATCAATGGTGTAAAACCATGAAAGATGCTCAAATGAAAATGGTGATCATCACTGTAAAACACCATGACGGATTTGTTCTTTGGCAAAGTCGGTATACCAAACACGGCATCATGTCATCCCCTTTTAAAAATGGCAAGGGTGATGTTTTAAAAGATCTGTCTGAATCCTGTAAAAAGTACGGACTAAAATTGGGTGTTTATTTATCTCCGGCAGATCTTTATCAAATAGAAAATAAAGAAGGATTATATGGCAATTTAAGCAAATATGCCAAACGAACAATTCCCAAACCGGTTAAAGGACGCCCGTTTAAAAACAAAACCACTTTTAAATTTAAAGTAGATGATTATAATGAATACTTTTTAAATCAATTATTTGAATTGTTAACTGAATATGGTCCAATCCATGAAGTATGGTTTGATGGTGCCCATCCGAAAAGAAAAGGAGGTCAAAAATATAACTATTTAGCATGGAAAGAATTGATACATACTTTAGCTCCAAAAGCAGTTGTTTTTGGGAAACAGGATATTCGCTGGTGTGGAAATGAATCTGGTGCTACCAGAAATACAGAGTGGAATATAATTCCTTACGAAGAAGATCCAGGTAGCATGAGTAGTTTTGCAGATATCATGCAAAAAGATATAGGAAGTAGAGAGAAACTTTACAAAGCTAAGTATTTACATTATCAGCAGGCAGAAACCAATACTTCTATTCGGGAAGGATGGTTTTACAGAGATGATACAGGACAAAAAGTGCGTAGTGCAGATGATGTTTT
>JAUVCP010000129.1 GCA_030590765.1 Flavobacteriaceae bacterium
ATAAGGCTACTTTAATACCCCCTGCAACTACTGCCGGAGAGATATCACCTGCCGCTTCAATAGAGTCAAAAGCACTAATCATACCAATTACAGTACCCATGAACCCAAGCATAGGAGCCAATGAAATAAACAAGGACAACCAAGATATATTCTTTTCTAACAATCCCATTTGAACACCACCATAAGCAACTACAGCTTTTTCAGCAGCCTCAACTCCTTCATCCATTCTATCTAAACCTTGATAAAAAATAGATGCAACAGGTCCTTTTGTGTTTCTACAAACTTCTTTAGCAGCTTCAACTCCACCAGAACTTAATGCTTCTTCAACATTATTTACCAATTTATCTGTATTGGTACTAGCCATGTTTAAATAAATAATTCTTTCAATTGCAATTGCTAAACCCAAAATTAAGGTAACCAAAACGATTCCCATAAAAAATGGACCACCTTCAATAAAACGAAGTTTTAATTCTTGATGAAAGGTTTTTTCAACTGCTTCTGTTTGTGCGTACATGTTTTGAGCTGAGCTTAAAAACATTAATCCTGCAACTGTTAGGATAGTAGATACTTTTTTCATTTTTGTAATTCTTTGTTATTAAATATTAGTTAACGGGTTAAAGATATAAAATTTTTACAATATATAACACATTCTGCGGAGAGAAAGGGATTCGAACCCCCGTTACGATTTCTCATAAACACGCTTTCCAAGCGTGCGCCTTAAGCCACTCGGCCACCTCTCCTCAATGTCACAATTTCATATAGATGGCAAGTAACAAAAAAATATTAATATGAAAAAATTTTTATGAGAAAACTACTCCATTTCACCTCTTAATGGAGTTTCAAATGTTTTTTTAAACTGATCTACAGGGATACCAACACCAATTAAATAAATTAATTTAGCTACTGCAGATTCCGTTGTGATGTCTTTCCCATCAATCATTCCTATTTCTTTTAAGGTGCTACTTGTTTCATAGTAACCAAGATCAACACTCCCGCTAATGCACTGACTTACATTTACTAAAGGAATATTTTTTTTAATTGCGTTATGAAGCAGATCAATAAACCACTTTTCTGTAGGTGCATTTCCTGCTCCATATGTTTCAAGTATCACCCCTTGTAAATTCTCAATTTCCAATATACACTTTACAACCTGTTCTTTGATACCAGGAAACAATTTTAAAATTACAATATTAGCATTTACATTTTTTCTTAGTATTAACTTCTTGTTTTGATCAATTTTGCTAATAATCCTCTTATTAAAATTTAGATGCACGCCACTTTCGCCTAATTGCGGAAAGTTTGGTGAATGATAGGCTTCAAATTGTTCAGCACTGACTTTAGTTGTACGATTCGCTCTATAAAGCTTATATTCAAAATACAGACACACTTCACCTATTTTGGGTATTCCGTCTTTATGGGTAGCTGCAATTTGTATTGCAGTTATTAAATTCTCCTTTGCATCTGTACGAAGGTCACCTATTGGGAGCTGTGAACCAGTAAAAATAATAGGTTTACTTAAATTTTCAAACATAAAGCTAATTGCCGAAGAAGTATATGACATCGTATCAGTACCACTTAGCACCACAAAACCATCCATTCTATCATAATAACTTTCAATGATCTCAGCTATTTGCACCCAATATTTTGGGTTCATATTAGAAGAATCTATAGGCGTGATAAATGATATGGTTTGAATGTGACAATTTAGCAATTTCAATTCTGGAATTTTCTGCTTTATCTGATCAAAATCAAATGCTTTAAGTGCATTGGTCTTATAATCTTTAACCATCCCGATGGTACCACCGGTATAAATCAATAATATATTCGGAATAATTGTCATATATTTATTTATTGGAATACTTAATGATGTAAAGTTATACATAAAATAAAAAATATTAATCTTTAAAATTATAAAATATGGCAGGTGGTTATATATTAATCCTTCTTATTGGAGGAATTGGGATGTTGGTTCAGGCAAGATTGAAAAGTAAATTCAAAAAATACTCACATTTGCATTTACAAAACAATTTAACTGGAAGGGAAATTGCGGAAAAAATGCTGGCAGATAATCATATTTCTGATGTAAAAGTAATTTCTGCAAAAGGAATGCTAACCGATCATTATAATCCTCAAAATAAAACAGTAAATTTAAGTGAAGGTGTTTACAACCAACGAAATGCCGCTGCAGCAGCTGTTGCTGCACATGAATGCGGACACGCGGTACAGCATGCAAAATCATACAAATGGTTAAATTTAAGATCTAAACTGGTTCCAACAGTAGGCATATCTTCAAAATTGGCATCATTCTTATTGATTGCGGGAATATTTACTGTGAACTCTTTCCCTCAACTATTACTTGCAGGGATCATATTTTTTGCAGCCACTGTTATTTTTAGTATTGTTACTTTACCTGTTGAATATGACGCAAGTAACAGAGCTTTGGCTTGGTTGGAAAATAAAAATATGCTTACTAATGAAGAGCAAGATGCTGCTAAAGATGCTTTAAAATGGGCTGCCAGAACTTATGTTGTTGCAGCATTAAGTTCTATTGCAACATTGCTGTATTATTTAAATATTTATAATAGCAGAAGTTAATTTTGTACAATTAAAAAGGTTTGTTGTTTCATGCTATTTTGCTTTGAAACAACAAATCTAAATTTTCATTTGTCTGTCAATTTGCTGATCGAGTGAAATAAACGTTTCCGTTCTTGCAACTCCTTTGATATGTTGAATTTGATGGTTCAACACTTGCATTAAATGCTCATTATCTTTACATAATATTTTTACAAATATTGCATAATTACCTGTGGTATAATGACTCTCTGTCACTTCATCAATTTCTTTCAGTCTTTTTATCGCTTCTTTATATTTACTTGAACTGTCTAAAAAAATACCCACAAAAGCTAAAGTTTTATATCCTAAAACCTTGGGATTGATAACAAATTTTGATCCTGAAATTAATCCTGATGCCTCTAATTTTCTTAATCTTTGATGAATTGCAGCCCCAGAAATCCCTATCTCTCTTGCTATACTTAAAATAGGAGTTCTGGCATCGCTCATCAAATGGTTGAGAATAATTTTATCAATACCATCAATTCTAAAACTTGAATTTTTCATCAAACTAAATTTATTAGTAAATGTAAAAAATAAAAGGATATGAAAAATCATATCCTTTTATCAATTTTTTAAATTGTGATTATTCTTTATTCTCAGGGTTCATTACAAAATCTTCCATAAATTTAGTTGTGTAATTTCCTGCTATATAATCCGCATTATCCATTAATTGCCTGTGAAAAGGAATGGTTGTTTTTACCCCTTCAATAACAAATTCATCTAATGCCCGTTTCATTTTATTAATTGCCTCTTCTCTTGTTTGAGCAGTTATGATCAGTTTAGCAATCATGGAATCATAATTTGGGGGAATGGTATATCCTGCATAAACATGGGTGTCTAATCTTACACCATGCCCACCAGGTGCATGAAAAGTTTCAATGAACCCTGGCGAAGGTCTGAAATCATTATATGGATCTTCTGCATTTATTCTGCATTCAATAGAATGTTGCGATGGGAAATAATTGATACCTAAAATGGGTATTCCAACAGCTGCTTTTATCTGTTCACGTACCAAATCGAAATTTGAGATAACTTGTTCTGTTATGGGGTGCTCTACCTGAATACGGGTATTCATCTCCATAAAGTAAAAATTCCTGTCTTTATCTACTAGAAATTCTACAGTTCCTACTCCCTCATATTTAATAGATTCCGCAGCTTTAACTGCAGCCTCTCCCATTTTCTCACGTAATGTTTTTGTCATGAATGGAGAAGGCGTCTCTTCTGTCAATTTTTGATGTCTTCTTTGGATTGAACAATCTCTTTCTGATAAATGGCAGGCTTCACCTGTTGAGTCACCAATGATCTGTATCTCTATATGACGTGGTTCTTCAATTAATTTCTCCATGTACATATCATCATTGTCAAAACCTGCTTTTGCTTCTTGCCTTGCAGCTTCCCATGCATTTTGCAAATCTTCAGGTTTCCAAACAGCTCTCATTCCTTTTCCACCTCCACCTGCAGTTGCTTTAAGCATAACCGGATAACCAATTTTCTTAGCAATTTTATCTGCATCTTCTATCGTAGGAATAATTCCATCTGATCCGGGAATTGTAGGTACACCTGCTTTTTTCATGGTAGCAATTGCAGATGCTTTATCTCCCATTAAATTAATCATATCTGCAGAAGCACCAATAAATTTTATGCCATGCTCCTCACATATACTTGAAAAACGAGCATTTTCTGCTAAAAAACCATATCCCGGATGAATTGCATCCGCATTGGTTATTTCTGCTGCTGCCATGATATTAGAAATTTTAAGATAGGATTCCGTACTAGAAGGTGGTCCAATACATACAGCTTCATCAGCAAACTTTACATGTAAACTCTCCGCATCTGCTGTTGAATAAACTGCAACAGACTGTATACCCATCTCACGACAGGTTCTAATTACTCTTAGGGCAATTTCACCCCTATTGGCTATTAATATTTTTTTAAACATAATTTTTACAAATTATATAATTTGTCACACAAATCCAATTGTGCATTTCAAATTATGATTATTAAGAAGGATCAACCAAAAATAAAGGCTGATCAAACTCAACTGGTGAAGAATCATCAACTAATACTTTTACAATTTTTCCGGAAACCTCTGATTCAACCTCATTAAACAATTTCATTGCCTCTATAATACATACAGTATCTCCTGCATTTATAGTGTCACCAACCTTAACAAAAAGATCTTTGTCTGGTGAAGGTTTTCTATAAAATGTTCCAATAATAGGAGACTTGATTGTAATAAATTTCGAATCTTCATCTTTCTTTTCTTCTTGAACAGGACTCTCCGTTACAGCAGGTGCTTGAGTAGCCATTGGAACTTGAGGCACAAATTGTTCTGTTGGAACCTGTTGATAGATTGTAGTTTCAGATTTTTCCGTACCTGTTTTAATCGTTATTTTTATATCCTCCATTTCTAATTTCACTTCACTTGCACCAGATTTTGCAACAAATTTAATTAGATTTTGTATTTCTTTTAATTCCATCTTTTTTAATTTAGAATGTTTTGTTTAAGAGTTATAAGCCCATTTAAAATATATTGCACCCCATGAAAAACCTCCTCCAAAAGCTGCAATAACCAAATCATCACCTTTTTTAAGTTGTTTTTCATAATCAGCAAACAATAATGGTATTGTTGCCGAGGTAGTATTTCCATAATTTTGAATATTAAGCATCACCTTTGAAGCATCAAGTTT
Organism: Flavobacteriaceae bacterium; assembly: GCA_030590765.1. Taxonomy (GTDB): domain Bacteria; phylum Bacteroidota; class Bacteroidia; order Flavobacteriales; family Flavobacteriaceae; genus Lutimonas. The sequence continues at coordinate 5,304 of JAUVCP010000129.1, forward strand.
CATTCTTCTTGCAGTAGCTTCTACAATTCTTTTATTTGCCTGATGTGCTACCAGCCAGGCAATATCGTTATTTGTTAAATTATTCTTATCTAAGATCTTTTCACATACATCTGCCATATTAAAAACAGCATTTTTAAATACTGTTTGTCCATCTTGCCTGGCATAATGCAATCCGTTTTTTACTGTTTCTTTGGTAGCAGGCATTAATGATCCCCCTGCCGGAACTTGTAAAAATTGTCTTCCTGATCCATCCGTACGTAAATATTCATCCTGAAACCCATTACCTTCTATATCCGGTTCAAATAGAACTGCTCCTCCTCCATCACCAAAAATGATACAGGTAGCCCTATCTGTATAATCTATCATGGAAGAATTTTTATCGGCTCCAATCAGCAATACCTTTTTATACCTTCCTGTTTCAATATACTGACTTGCGACAGATATTCCATAAATGAAACTTGAACATGCAGATTCCAGATCAAAAGAAAAAGCATTTACAGCTCCAATTTTAGTGGCAACATAAGATGCTGTTGAAGCAGCCTGCATATCAGGTGTTGCCGTTGCAACTATTACTAAATCTATTTGTTTTGGGTTAAGATCTTTTTTTGCTATCAGATCTTCAGCAGCTTTAATTGCCAAAAAAGAAGTTCCTTTATCTTTATCTTTTAATATTCTTCGCTCTTTGATACCGGTTCTTGCAACTATCCACTCATCATTGGTATCTACCAACGTTTCCAGTTCCTTGTTGGTAAGAACATAATCAGGAACATATTTTCCAACGGCAGTTATTGCAGCGGTAACTTTACTCATAAATAAATATTTGCAATATTATTTAAAATGATAATGCTATTTTTTGACAAAATTTGTTGTCAAAAATAACAAATTAGATTTGTCAAACAGTTAAAAAAAGTGTTTTTTTAACTTATTTTAGTTAAAAACAACAAAAAAACCCTCATAATTGAGGGTTTTTAGCTTTTTTTTAAAAAAAACTATATTATGCCAAATTCTCTGTTGAATCAATTAAAATTTGACCTCTGTAATAAAGTTTTCCTTCATGCCAATGAGCTCTATGGTATAAATGAGCCTCACCTGTTGTAGGATCTTTTGCAATTTGAGGAACTATTGCTTTGTAATGAGTTCTTCTTTTATCTCTTCTTTGCTTCGATATTTTTCTTTTAGGATGTGCCATCTCTATGTGTTTTTATCTGTTAGTAACTTTTTTAAATCTTCCCATCTAGGGTCAATCTCATTTAAATTATTTTTTTCTTTTGGTTTTAATTCTTTAAGCTTTTGTAATATATCCGATTGTAAAGTACCATCTTCAACTCCC
>JAUVCP010000350.1 GCA_030590765.1 Flavobacteriaceae bacterium
ATGATGCTTATGTTCCCAAATAGAAAGAATACATGCTTCCGTTTTGTTATTTATATTCCATCCTCCCAATTGAGCAATAAAGCCTTCCGCAACAGTGGATCGATCCCATTTTTGTTGAGCAACAAAAAACTCCCGGATCTTATCTTTTTTAACATCACAAACGATCCATTTTAAATACATTATTTAGTCGGCTAATTTTTCATCGATATAATCAAAAACCTTTTGCATTAATTGCACCCTATCTTTTCCTCTTACATTGTGTGGATGACCGGGATAGGTGAAAAAATTAATTTGAATTCCTTTATCAACAGAACCCTTTAGCAATTGCATGGAATGCTGAGGTACTACAACATCATCAATTTGTCCGTGAATGATTAACAGATTACCTTTCAGATTATCTACATAATTTGTCACATTTGCTTTTTTATACCCTTCCGGATTTTGTTGTGGCGTATCCATATATCGCTCTCCGTACATGACCTCATAATAGCTCCAATCTATAACCGGACCACCAGCAACACCTACCTTAAAGACTTCCGGGTGACGCAACATCATACTTGTAGTCATAAAACCACCATAACTCCAACCATGAATAGCCATTTTATCTGTATCTACATAAGAAAGTGATTTCAAATATTCAACTCCAACCAATTGATCTTCCAACTCTTTATCTCCCAGGTTTCTATGTGTGGCTTGCTCAAAATCAGAGCTTCTGTTATGACTTCCTCTGTTATCTAAAGTGAAAATTATATATCCTTTTTCTGCCAAATAATACATCCACATAGATGCTCCTCCCAACCAGTTATCTCTAACCATTTGTGCATGAGATCCTCCATACACATATACTAAAACCGGATACTTTTTACTCTGGTCAAAGTTAGATGGTTTGATCATCCTAGCATTTAAAGTCATTCCTTCTTTATTTTTGAGTCGGATCAATTCAGGTCTGGAATAAGAATATTCTTTCAAGGGATCACCTGCCTTTAACAGCTCCTTCTTAACAGTTGATTTTGAATTGAATATCCTAATTTCTATTGGAGTCTTTATACTACTAAATTCATCGATTATAAATCCATTTTGATTTACAGATGCAATATGTGTTCCTTTACTTTTTGTAATTTGAGCCTGTTTTCCTTTTAAGTCACTTTTAAATATTTGCCTTTCTAGTCCATAGTTGGTTGCAGCCTGAAAATAGATATGATCCTTTTTATCAAAACCTATAAAACTGGTAATATCCCAGTCACCATTACTAACTTTTTTGATTAATTTTCCATTGGTATCATATAAATATAATTGCTTAAAATTATCTCTGTTACTAAACCATAAAAACTGGTTATTATCACCTGGAATAAATATCAAACTATCCTCCGGTTCTATATATTGCGCATCTTTTTCTTCAAATAAAGTTTTGATAAAATCACCTGTCTCTGCATTGTACTGATTCATTTTTAAATGATCCTGATCTCGGTTTAAAACTCCTATAAAAACACTTTTCCCGTCAGGAGACCAGGTTACAGCAGTAAGATATTGTTCCTTTGCTCCTTCTGTTTTGATATAGGTTGTTTTTTTAGTTTTCAGATCATAAACGCCCAAAGTAACATGATGACTTTTCATTCCTGCCATCGGATACTTAATACTATTTACTTTTGCAATTCGAGTAGTCATATCAACCAATGGATAATCGGTTACCATGGTTTCATCCATTCGGTAAAATGCAAGTTTATCTCCTTTTTTCGACCAAAATATACCTTTTGTTATCCCAAATTCAAATCTGTGTACTGCTTGTCCGTAAACTATTCCTTTATTAGATTCATTACTAATTTGGTCTGTTCCACCATTTACTCTTTTTATAAATAGATTATTATCAATGGTATAAGCTATATTGAAACTTGTATTATTTAAATCAATATTAGTAGCTTTTTTATCAAAATCTATACTTTTTGATTTGTTGCTAACTAAATTGTACTTCATATAAGAATTTCGATTTCTAAAATAAAATTCATCCTTATTCAACCATGTTATATTTGGAAAACGCTTCAGTTTATTTTCAGAAGAAATAGAATTGTTTAGCTTTTCAAAAGAAACGATCTCTTCCTTTTCTTTGCCCGAAACGGATGATCGATACAATATATCATCTTCAGTAAAACAATAAGAATCTGGGTAAGGAATCCATTGTAATGCATTTATTTTTTCCGGGGCTAATTCTTTTCGAACACTTAAAATAGATTGTTTTAAAGTGAGTTCTTTTTTTTGAGCAAATAAGGTTATAGAAGATAAAATAAAAAAGACAAATGTTATTTTTAAAGTTCTCATTATGGAATTATTTTAGGGATATCATTTATTATGCAATTTTATTGAATTTGTTTTAAATAAGGAGCGATTTTGTAATATTTTAATGAACAACATTGCAAAAAGAAAAGATGTATTCATTGGATTTTCAAGTTTCTCTTATAGTTATTCAACTCTCCGAGGAGCTTCGCGCTCTCGGAGGTTAAATTTGAAATACCTTTTTTACAAATAATATTTCTTTTTGAAATACAAGGCAACATTTACCAAACCAATCAAAACCGGAACTTCAATTAACGGACCAATAACTCCGGCGAAAGCCTGTGGAGAATTGATACCAAAAACTGCAATAGAAACAGCAATGGCCAGTTCAAAATTATTACCGGTTGCTGTAAATGCAACGGAGGCATTTCGTTTATAATCCACTCCCATACTTTTAGCAATAAAAAAGCTTACAAAAAACATCAAAGCAAAATAAATAACCAGCGGAATTGCAATCCGTACAACATCCATAGGTAATTCCATAATCATTTCACCTTTCAAACTAAACATTAAAACTATTGTTGCAAGTAAAGCAATTAAGGTAATAGGTGAAATTTTAGGAATAAATTTTCGATTATACCAATCCAAACCTTTTGATTTAACCAAATATTTTCGACTTAAAAAACCAGCAGCAAAAGGTATTCCTAAATAGATCAATACACTTTGGGATACTTCCCAGATAGAGATATTTACATCATAACCTTTAACACCAAAATAGGATGGTAAAACAGTAATAAACAGCCATGCAAAAAAACTATAAGTGAATACCTGGAAGGTACTATTCAAGGCAATTAAAGCAGCACCATATTCTCGACTTCCACCTGCTAAATCATTCCAAA
>JAUVCP010000082.1 GCA_030590765.1 Flavobacteriaceae bacterium
AATAACATTTTAATCTGGTTTGTATCAACAGCTTCAAAATCTGTATCCAAACTATCAATAAACTGTTGATCTAAATCAATATCAATTACTTCCCAATTATTAATAAACTCTTTATTCTCAGGTAAGAAAAATGCCAGTTTAGGATTCTGAAATGTAAGAACATATGTAGATCTTATAACTGAATCTTTATCAATAACCGATGTTTCGGCAAACAATCCGGATGGAAAATCAATTGAAATTACCAAACAGCTACACTTATTTATTCTTTGAATGATCTCTTTAACAAAACCTGCAGGAGCTCGTTTTAATCCAATCCCAAATATAGCATCAATCACTATTTCATCCTCGGTAATTATAGGAAAGGAAGATGCCTCAGATAATTCAATCGGAGTAACATATAACTGAGTTAACCTTCTATAATTTACTTGAAAATCGTCACTTCTTTTATGACTAAAATTAACTATATAGGTATTGACCAGATATTTTGCCTCTGTTAATTTTCTGGCAAGAACAAGACCATCTCCACCATTATTACCAATTCCACAAAAAACATGAATTATTTTACTCTTGCTTTTTGATATTTCACAAATTCTTTTAAAACATTGATTTGCTGCAAATTCCATCAAGTCTATGGAAGTTATTGGCTTACTCTGAATAGTTACTTTATCTGCTTTATAAATCTGATCTGTAGAAAGTATTTTCATATTTACACCTAATTGACTCCTATAAAATTACGAAAAAAACATGAAAATAAAAAAGCCTGTAAAAACAGGCTTATAATTAATTAAATAGTTCTATTTGATATGAACCTAACCGTTAAACTCACCCATATTAAGATATTTATCCATCCTTTGTCTAACCAATTTCTTGATGGTTAAAGCCGATAGTTCTTTATATGATTTTACAATAGCCAGTTCAACAGATTTAAATGTTTTTTCTCTGTCAACATGTGCACCCCCAAGAGGTTCTTTAATAATTCCATCAATTAATTTGAGCCTTTTCATATCTGCAGAAGTAAGTTTCAATGACTCTGCCGCCTCTTCTTTGTGATCCCAGCTTCTCCATAAAATTGAAGAACAAGATTCAGGAGATATAACAGTGTACCAAGTATTTTCTAACATAAATACTCTGTCTCCAACACCAATTCCAACTGCTCCTCCAGATGCTCCTTCTCCAATGATTATAGAAATAATTGGCGTTTTTAACCTAGACATTTCAAATATATTGCGGGCAATTGCCTCTCCCTGTCCTCTTTCTTCCGCTTCCAAACCAGGATAAGCACCGGGTGTATCAATTAAAGTAACAACCGGAATATTGAACTTTTCGGCCATTCTCATTAATCGCAGAGCCTTTCTATAACCCTCTGGGTTTGACATACCAAAATTTCTGTATTGTCTGGTTTTTGTATTGTAACCTTTTTGCTGCCCGATAAACATAAATGACTGATCGCCAATTTTACCTAAACCACCCACCATTGCTTTATCATCTTTTACCGTACGATCACCATGAAGTTCCATAAAAGTACCTTTCGTAAGTGCATTAATAAAATCTAAAGTATACGGTCTTGACGGGTGACGAGAAAGCTGAACCCTTTGCCAGGCAGTTAAATTTTTAAAAACATCCTTTCTGGTTGCGTCTAGTTTTTTCTGAATTTGATTGCAGGTTTCAGTAACATCTACATTACTTTCCTCTCCTATCAAAACACATTTATCCAGTTGATCTTCTAACTCTTTTATAGGTAATTCAAAATCTAAATATTCCATTGTTATTGAGTTCTATTTTTTACCAATAATTAATTCTATCGGTTTTTGATTCTTTTTGAATATACAAATATATAAACTTATCTCAATTATGAATAACTTCTTTAAAATCTTCATTTAATAATTTTACTTTTTAAAATAGAATTGATTACCACACTACAAAAAACAATAAAAGCACCTATATAAAACTGTGTACTCATTCTCTCTTTATCTCCAAAAATGATTAAAGCTAAAATAATTCCATAAACAGGCTCTAAATTATTCGTTAACAGCAAGGTAAATGACCCCATTTTTTTTAAAAGATCTGTAGCAATAACAAAGGGATATGCAGTTGCGATCGTTGATAAAATAATTAAAAACAAAATCTCATAATTGCTCATTTCTATTTCCAACTTAGAAAAGATTCCACTAAAAAACATCAAGACTGTTAAAAATAAAAAAGCCGACAGTAATTCATAAAAAGATATATGAATTGCCTTGTGTTTCATAGTTAACTTGTTATTATAAATTGAAAAAATTGCAAGTAAAAATGAAGAAGCTAAAGCATATAAAATACCTTTCACATAGAGTTGCTCAACTTTAAATATTACAATAAATCCAACTATTGCAATACTTGCCAATACCAATTCATAAATCTTTATTTTTTCAATCCCAAAAATAGGCTGAAGCAATACTACAAATATAGCACTGGATGACATGGTTACCAATGTTATGGAAATTGTTGAAACTTTAATAGCACTAAAAAATGTAGCCCAATGCAAAGCAATGATTACTCCTCCTATAAAAAACTTAACAAAGGTAGGCTTATCGATTTTCAAATCAATTTTATGGAACTTAGCAAAAAGAAAAATTGTAAAAGAGGCAATCATTACTCTAAACCAAACCAATGGTAATGCTTCTAAAGGAATCAAAGCAACCAAAATTGCCGTAAACCCCCAAATTAGGACAATAAAATGAAGTTGAATTTGATCTTTTATTTTATTTTTTTGCATTCATATATAAAAATAGAGCAAGAATACCAAAAACAAAATTTGGCATCCAAACCATTAAAAAAGGTGAAGATTCAGCAGTTGAACCTAATACTTCAGATACTTTCATAAAAAAGACATAAAGAAACATCAAAGTGATCCCTGCAGCTAAATTAACACCAATGCCTCCCCTCCTTTTCTTTGAAGCCAAAGTAACTGCTATTATTGTTAGAATAAATGAAGATATTGGTAAACTTGTTCGTTTATAATATTCAACTTTATAATTATTAAGATTTTTTACACCTCGATCTTCTGATATTTCAATATGCTCTCTTAAATCCATTGATGACATTTCTCTTGCAAGATAATCAACATATAAAAGATCCTTTGGGCGAAAACTAAAAGCAGTATCTAAAAAACTACCCGACATAATACTATCATTTTCCGGAAAAATGTATCTCTTTTTATAATTACTTACTCTAAAAATACTATCCTTCTCCTTCCATTTGATAGTCCTTCCTATAAGTTTATACTTTAATTCATTTCCTTCAAAGTGTTCATAGGAAAAATTATATCCCATATTTGATTTGAAATTGTAATTTCCAAAATAAACATAATCATTGTCACTTAATTGCAGATTTACCTTACTTACAGAATTCTTTGTTTTCTTCTTAAAGGCAGATCTCAAATGTGTCTCTTGAAAATCTTCAAATATTTTATTTGTTTTGGGTACAATAAAATGATTTGAAAAAAAGGAAACAACAGCTATAACCGTTGCCCCAATAAAATAGGGACGTAATAGTCTTTTAAATGAAATTCCTGAACTATGAATAGCGATAATTTCGGTATTACTTGATAATTTGGATGTAAACATGATAACCGAAATAAATAATGCCAGCGGCATAAAAGTATTACCATAATTTACAATAAAGCTAACATAATATTCACTTATGATCTCATTTAATGTAAGATCTTCAGCCTTCAAAAACTTTCCAACCTTTTCAGATACATCAATTGCAATTGCAATTGGGATCAAAATCAGTAAAGTAAAAAAGAATGATACAAAATACTTTTTTAATATGTATTTATCAAGAATTTTCATTCAGGCTTATTTCCTTCTTAAACTGAAGGATTTTCTAAAATATTAGTTATTGTTACAGGCGTTTATCCATTTGTTTTACCATTGTATTTTTCCAAGTAGTAAAATCTCCTGCTAATATATGCTTTCTAGCTTCACGAACCAACCATAAATAAAACCCTAAATTGTGAATGGTGGCAATTTGCTTGCCAAGATATTCTTTTGCAGCAAATAAATGCCTGAGGTATGCTTTTGAATAGTAGGTATCCACCTCTGTAATTGCCATTTCATCAATTGGAGAAAAATCATTTTCCCATTTTTTATTTTTAATATTTATGGTTCCATGAGCCGTAAATAACATGCCATTTCTAGCATTTCGAGTTGGCATCACGCAATCAAACATATCTACACCTAAAGCAATGTTTTCTAAAATATTAATTGGTGTTCCAACACCCATCAAATAGCGAGGTTTATCATATGGTAAAATATCACAAACAATCTCGGTCATTTCATACATTTCCTCTGCTGGTTCTCCTACGGATAAACCACCAATTGCATTACCTTCAGCTCCTGCATTAGCGATATATTCAGCCGATTGCTTTCGCAGATCTTTATACGTGCTACCCTGAACAATGGGGAAAAATGCTTGTTTGAAACCGTACTTTTCAGGATTTTCATCCAACCAGTTTACACACCTGTCTAACCATCGATGTGTCATATGCATGGAGTTTTTTGCATAGTTATAATCACATGGATAAGGAGTACATTCATCAAATGCCATAATGATATCCGCACCAATACTTCTTTGGATCTCCATAGAAAATTCAGGTGAAAAAAAATGAGTTGAACCGTCAATATGAGATTTAAACTTTACTCCTTCTTCTTTAATTTTCCGATTATCAGATAAAGAATACACCTGATAACCACCTGAATCTGTTAAGATTGGTCGGTCCCAGTTCATAAATTTATGCAATCCTCCCGCCTGTTCTAAAATAGGTGTTTTAGGCCGAAGATAAAGATGGTAGGTATTTCCTAAAATAATATCTGCATTGATATCTTTTTTTAGCTCTGTTTGATGAACTCCTTTTACTGATGCAACAGTTCCCACAGGCATAAAAATTGGTGTTTGAATCTTACCATGATCGGTATTGATTTCACCAGCTCTTGCTTTGCTCTTTTGGTCTTTTCCTTTTATTTCAAAATTCATCGATTCTATATTACCTTCTTAAAATGAGATTCCCATTTTCATGGGAATGACAGTTTACACATTAAACCTAAAGTTCATCATGTCACCGTCCTGCACAATGTATTCTTTTCCTTCTACCGCAAGTTTTCCGGCTTCCCGAACCTTTGCCTCACTACCATAATGAACAAAATCATCATACTTTATTACTTCTGCACGAATAAAACCTTTTTCAAAATCTGTATGAATAACACCTGCTGCCTGTGGTGCAGAATCTCCAATATGAATGGTCCATGCCCTAACTTCCTTCTCTCCTGCTGTAAAATAGGTTTGTAAATTCAATAATTTGTACGCCGCACGAATTAATTTTGAAACACCCGGTTCATCTAAACCTAGATCTTCTAAAAACATTTGCCTTTCATCATATTCGTCAAGTTCCATTATATCGGCTTCTGTAGCAACAGCCAAAACCAAAATCAATGCATTTTCATTTTTAACAGACTCTTTCAAAGCATCTACATAGGTATTTCCACTTACAGCAGAAGCTTCATCCACATTACAAACATATAAAACAGGTTTATCCGTTAGGAATTGTAACGGCTTCACAAATTCTTCTCTTTCCTTGTCGGTTAACTCAATTGTTCTCACAGAATTAGCATTTTCCAAACTTGTTTTTACTTTTGAAAGAACATCCAATTCCTTAAGCGCTTGTTTATCACCTGTACGGGATGCTTTTTTTACCTTATCTAATTTTTTATCAACAGTCTCCAAATCCTTCAACTGCAATTCAAAATCAATAATTTCTTTATCTCTTACAGGGTCAATAGTTGTTTCAACGTGTATTATATTGTCATTATCAAAACAACGTACTACATGTAATATAGCATCCGTTTCACGGATATTTGCTAAAAATTTATTTCCTAATCCTTCTCCTTTACTTGCTCCTTTTACCAATCCAGCAATATCAACAATTTCTACAACTGCCGGCATCACTCTTTCCGGATTCACCAGTTCTTCCAGCTTTTCCAACCGGGAATCTGGTACATTTACAACTCCAATATTAGGTTCAATTGTACAAAAAGGAAAATTTGCCGATTGAGCTTTAGCATTTGATAAACAATTAAATAGTGTTGATTTTCCAACATTTGGTAGTCCTACAATTCCGGCTTTCATTCTTTTTATTTTTTATTTTTTTAAGTCTGCAAATATAGTATTATATCTTTAATAATTTTTTATTTTATTTCCACAAAAAAAGCCATCAAAAATGACAGCTTTCAACAATTTATTCTAAGTTTTATTATATCAACATACCTGCTGCTACCGTTTCATTGGTGTTATCATCAATCAATATAAAACTTCCTGTTTTTCTATTTCTTGCATATTCATCCATCATTATAGGGGCAGTTGTTCTAATTTTCACCTTGCAAATATCATTCATATGTATCTCTTTATCATCTTTAACCCTTTTTAGAGTATTGACATCTACTTTATACTCCACTTCCTTGATCATTGCCATGGCGTGATTTGTGGTATGTTTTAACGTATACTTTGCTCTTGGTATTGCCGAATTATCATTGAACCAACAAATCATTGCAGATAGATCCTGCGTTTTTTCAGGCAAATTATTACGCTTAACAATCATATCACCTCTGCTAAGGTCAATATCATTCTCTAAGGTCATTGCAATACTCATTCCTGCAAAAGCCTGATCGATATAATTTTCAAACTGATTGATAGTTTTTATCTTTGAATTAAATCCTGAAGGCATTAATCTCACCTCATCTCCTACTCTAAAAATACCACCTTCAACCGTTCCTGCATACCCTCTGTAATCTATATTTTCCTCATCCTGAGGACGTAAAACTGTTTGTACTGGAAAACGAGCATCATTCATATTACTATCGCTTGCAATATGAATTGTTTCCAAAGTATGTAATAAAGGTGCATTTTGAAACCATGGAGTTTGATCTGATCTGATCACAACATTATCTCCTAATAAAGCACTAATAGGAATATACCTAACATCTTTAAAACTCATTTTTGAGGATATTTCTTCGTATTGACGAACAATATCATTAAAAATTTCTTCGCTATAATCAACTAGATCCATTTTATTAATACAAACAATAACGTGTGATATTTGTAATAGCGATGCAATGAACGAATGACGTTTTGTTTGCTCAATTACACCTTTTCTGGCATCAATTAATACAATAGCAACATTTGCTGTAGATGCACCTGTAACCATATTCCTAGTATACTGAATATGACCGGGAGTATCTGCAATTATAAATTTTCTTTTTGGAGTTGTAAAATATCTGTATGCAACATCAATTGTAATTCCCTGTTCACGTTCATCTTTTAATCCATCCGTAAACAAAGCAAGATCAATTGTTTCTAATCCTTTTCTTTTACTTGTTTTTTCAACCGAAGCAATCTGATCTTCAAAAATAGATTTTGAATCATAAAGCAGTCTACCTATTAAGGTACTTTTACCATCATCAACACTTCCTGCTGTTGTAAAACGTAATAATTGATTATTATCTAAACTCATTGTTATTTTTCTTTTGTATTAAATTTCTAAGATCCTGAAATAAATTCAGGATTAAAAATACCCTTGTTTTTTACGATCCTCCATAGAAGTTTCACTTCTTTTATCATCTGCACGATTTCCTCTTTCCGTTTCTCTCATAGCAGAAACTTCTTCTACTATTTTTTCTAAAGTATCTGCATCACTTTCAACACCTCCGGTAATCGTAATATCTCCAAGGGTTCTAAAACGAATTTTCTTTTTAATTGATTCCTCACTATCCTGCATAATTAAATATTCAGAAACAGGTATCCAGCTTCCATTTCTAAAAACAACCTCTCTTTCATGTGCAAAATATAAAGAAGGGATTTCAATACTCTCTTTAAGGATATAATTCCACACATCCATTTCTGTCCAGTTACTTATTGGAAAAGCCCTAAAGTGTTCTCCCTGATGCATTTTACCATTGAATAAACTCCATAATTCAGGTCTTTGATTTTTAGGAGTCCATTGCCCAAAGTCATCACGATGAGAGAAAAAACGTTCTTTTG
>JAUVCP010000364.1 GCA_030590765.1 Flavobacteriaceae bacterium
GAAGGACTTAGATTTAATAACAACTATGTTTTAGGAATGGATTATTTCTTGTTGGTGTATATAGTTGATCATCAAAATTATAAATTTATTTAATTAACATTCTGTTAACATTGAATTTTTATTTTTGGCACAAGTATTGTGTAATATTATATGAAACAAAGAAATGGTAAGATTCTATTTCATTGTAACATAAATTTTGAGTTAGTTATTAAAAAAGCGCTTTAAGCGCTTTTTTTGTGAACTTTTTTCATTCGGTTTTTGCAATGATTTAAAATGATTTATTATCAAAATTAGTCAGGCTTTATCAACTTGCTATTCATTACCAATTAATTAAAGTTAAATTATTGCTTTTCAGGTATTCATTGGTTTTACTAAAATGCTTATTTCCAAACCAATATCCTCGATTTGCACTTAAGGGTGAGGGATGACCACAGGTCAATACACAATGCTTGCTTTTGTCAATTTTAAAACCTTTCTTTTTTGCAAATCCTCCCCATAGTAAAAAAATTATATTATTTTTTTGTTCAGAAATTATTGAAATAACGGCATCTGTAAATTGTTCCCATCCTTTGTTTTGATGTGAGCCGGCATGATGAGCACGAACCGTTAGAGTAGCATTTAACAAAAGTACGCCTTGCTTTGCCCATTTCTCTAAGCTACCACTTTTGGGGTATGGAATATTTAAATCCGTAGTGATCTCTTTAAAAATATTTATTAAGGATGGTGGATGCGTAATACCTTCATTTACTGAAAAACATAATCCATGTGCCTGATCTTCACCATGATATGGATCTTGCCCTATAATCACCACTTTCAAATCGTCAATGGAACACAAGTTAAAAACTTCAAATATTTTATTTCCTTTTGGGTAACAGGTGCTTTTTACATATTCGTCTTTTACAAATCTGATAAGTTCCTCAAAATAAGGTTTATCAAACTCAGGCTGTAACATGCTCTTCCAAGTATCATTGATTTTTACATTCATTTAATAAAATTTTTGACTTGGAACAAATTTAATGGAATTTGTTTTATTATGATTACTATTAATATGAATAGTTTATACAAATGATTGTTTACAGTATATATGATATTTTCTAATTCCTTTTGGAGTTTTGCTTTCAATTTTCAATTATATTCATACTTTTGTTTAACTTTTTAAAGCAGCACATTTTATGAGTAATATCTCGGAAAAAACACTCCTTGATTTGGAATTTAATACCATTTTGCAATCAGTAAGTAAATTGTGCATTTCTGAATTGGGTAAAAATGCGACTTTACAAATTAAACCATTTAAGACTAAAGATAAATTACAGATAGAGCTGTATCAAGTCAATGAGTATTTATCATCTTTTGAAAACGATAATCGTATACCTAATCACTATTTTGATGATATTCAAAAGGAAATTCATTTATTAAATATTGAAAATAGTTATTTAGAACCGGCATCATTTTTAAAAATTCTAAATACATCAAATACCATTTTTGAATTATTAAAATTTCTTAAAAAGTTTAGAGATATTTATCCTGCTCTTTTTTCGATTTCATCAGCAATTGAATACCAAAAACTTATTGTAGAAAAAATCAATACAATTATTACCCCATTTGGAGAGGTTGATGAAAATGCATCCGTTTTATTGAAAAAAATCAGGCGTGAAATAAATTCAATTCGATCAAAAATAGGATCAAGCTTTACAAAAGCATTAAGCAGGTACTACAGTGCAGGTTATTTAGATGAAATCAAGGAGTCTGTTATCGATAATCAAAGAGTATTGGCAGTACTGGCTATGCATCGTAGAAAGGTAAAAGGCAGTTTGTTAGGGAGTTCTAAAACTGGTCGTATTGTATATATTGCTCCGGAAGCAACCTTGCAATACAGCAGAGAATTGCAAAATTTAAATTATGATGAACATCAGGAAATAGTTCGAATTTTAAAAGAGTTAACCGGTACAATTGGTGTGTATATTCCGAATTTGATTGAATATCAATCTTATCTGATAAAATTAGATGTAATTGGTGCAAAAGCTGCATATGCAAAAAAAATACATGGGTGTCTCCCCAAAATAACATCAGAAAAAAGAATTTATTTAAGAGATGCTTTTCATCCTATTTTATTAATTAATAATAAGAAGAAAAACTTAAGGACAGTTCCGCAAACACTTGAACTAAACAAAAAGCAACAAATTATTCTAATTTCAGGACCAAATGCCGGAGGAAAAAGCATTACGCTAAAAACAATTGGTTTACTTCAAGTGATGCTTCAAAGCGGAATGTTGATTCCCGTACACGAGCGTTCATCAACTTACTTTTTAAATAAAATCTTAACCGATATTGGCGATAACCAATCAATTGAAAATCAACTAAGCACCTATAGTTACCGATTAAAAAACATGCGTAATTTTTTAAGAAAGTGTAACGAAAATACCTTGTTTTTAATAGATGAATTTGGTACAGGTAGTGATCCTGAATTAGGAGGTGCTTTGGCCGAAATATTTTTAGAAGAATTTTATGAAAAAAAATCTTTTGGAATTATCACGACCCATTATGCCAACCTTAAAGTATTGGCTAGTGAATTGGAAAATGTTGCCAATGCAAATATGCAATTTGACGAAAAAAGCCTGGAACCATTATTTAGATTATTTATTGGTCAGGCCGGTAGTTCATTTACTTTTGAAGTAGCTCAAAAAAATGGTATTCCATTCAGCCTGATCAATAAAGCAAAAAAACGTGTTGAAGGTGAAAAAGTGAGGTTGGATAAAACCATATCTAAATTACAAAAGGAGCGAAACAAATTGCAAAGAACTTCTGACAATTTAGAACAAGAAAGATTAAGAGCCCTTGAAAAATCAGATAGTTTGTCTAAGAAACAACAAAAGATTCAGGAAAAACTGGAAGGTTTTCAAGATCTATACGACAGCAATCAAAAAATGCTTTCTTATGGAAGAAAAATAAATGAATTGAT
>JAUVCP010000088.1 GCA_030590765.1 Flavobacteriaceae bacterium
ATTTTTTGAAATCCATCTCCATCTGTGGGTACTATAAATTTAAACATATAATCTGTTGGAAACACTGTTGTTTCTTCTAAACTTGTTTTAAGTTTTTTATAAAAATCTGATTCTTCACTCATTTTTTTAATATGACTTTTAAGAGTACAAATTTACAATTATTATTTTCTTAATTTTGAATTTATATTATTAAGCAACCTAATAGAGATCTATGCAAAAAAAAATTGTAATTACAGGTGGTCCTGGAACAGGAAAATCAACAGTTATTAATGAATTACTTCAATTGAATTATACCTGTATGCCCGAAATTTCACGAGAGATTACTTTAGAGGCACAAAAAAAAGGAATTGTTCAAATGTTTTTGAAAAAACCATTATTGTTTAGCCAGTTGCTTTTAGATGGACGTGTGCAACAGTATAAAGATGCCGATCAAAAAAAAGCTCCAGTTGTGTTTTTTGACAGAGGAATTCCTGACGTGCATGGCTATATGAATTATCTTGGAGTTGATTATCCAAAGCAATATAAAGAAATGAGTATGCAACATGAATATACGCAGGTTTTTATGATGCCTCCCTGGCAAAATATATATATTTCAGATAATGAAAGATATGAAAGTTTTGAACAATCACTTGCTATTTATAATCATTTAGAAAAAACTTATAAAGATTTGAATTATAATGTAATAGAAGTTCCTATCGGAAGTGTAAATAAAAGGGTTAAGTTTATTTTAAAAACCCTAAAATTATAGCATGAAATCGGCAATTGATCTCTTACAAAAGTATTGGAAACACAAAGAATTTAGAGAACCTCAAAAAGAAATAATCGAAGCTGTTTTAAATAATTCTAATGCGCTTGCTTTGTTGCCTACTGGTGCTGGTAAATCACTTTGTTTTCAAATTCCTGCAATGTTGAAACCTGGAGTTTGTATTGTAATTTCACCTCTAATTGCATTGATGGAAGATCAGGTAGTTAATCTACAAAAAAAAGGCATCAAAGCAATTGCCCTTACCTCAAAATACAATTTAGATCAAACCATACAGGCTTTTGATAATATACAATTTGGTAATTATAAATTTCTTTATCTTTCTCCCGAGAAATTACAATCAGAATTCATACAGGAAAAAATCAAACAACTGCAGGTCAATCTCATTGCAGTAGACGAAGCACACTGCATATCACAGTGGGGGCATGATTTCAGGCCGGCATATTTAAAGATTCATATTTTAAAAGATATCCACCCAAATGCCAATATTATTGCGTTAACAGCATCTGCAACTTCATTGGTTTTAGATGACATTATTAACCAGTTACAACTTAAAGAAGTTAAAGCTTTTAAAAAGCCTTTGTTAAGAAACAATTTGGAAATTAAAATCGTCACAACTGAAGATATCTATGAAAGTTTAAAACTTTTTCTAAAACAAAATAAAGGTTCTTCAATCGTTTATGCAGGAACCCGAAAGGCAAGTGTCCAAATTTCCAGTTATTTAAATAGAAATGGATTAAAAAGCACCTATTATCATGGTGGAATGTCTTATGAACAAAAGATTAAACACCAAAACGATTGGACGGAAGAAAAAGCACCCATAATGGTAGCAACAAATGCCTTTGGAATGGGTATTGATAAATCAAATGTAAGATCTATTATACATGTAAATTTACCAAATAGTATTGAAAATTATATGCAGGAGATTGGGCGTGCAGGAAGAGATGGATCAAGATCTGTTTCCATACTTCTTTACAACAATGGTACGATAGATGAAAGTCAAAATTATTTATTTAAAAGTATTGCAGATCCGCAATTTTGCAAAGAGGTATACATCAAATTAAACGAAAACTATCAAATCGCAAATGGAGAATTTTTCCAAAAAAAAATACTTTTCAATTTGCAGGAATTTTGCAATAAATATGATTTTCCAACATTAAGAACGTTTTCGGCAATGCATTTTTTTGAATTGGAAAACATTATTGAAATAAATCAAAACTATGGAAAAAAATCAAGTCTAAAAATTATTGTTTCCAACAGATATTTATTTGATTATGAAAAAAGAAATCCAAAATTAGAAGAATTACTTAAAATTATTTTAAGGAATTATGGTGGTACTTTTGAACAGTTTATCCCTATCAATGAAAGCTTTATTGCCAATAATCTAACTTTTAATATACAACAGGATAAATTAGACAAACGTTATGTTATTGGCTTGTTGAAAAAATTACAATATGACAAGATCATTCTGTATAATAAAGCTACAAATGATTCTGAACTGCAGTTTTTGGTTCCCAGAGAAGATAATTTTGTTATCCATAGTATTACAAATAATATCAAATTCAGAAATAAAATTAAACTGGAAAAAGCACAAAAACTTATTGAATTTGTCCAAAATGATCATATTTGCAGAAATATTCAATTGTCACATTATTTTGGAGAAAAAAACGAGTTAAAATGTGGTAATTGTGATGTCTGCCTAAATGAAGATCAACCACAAATGAAGGCAGATTATCAAAAGATTGCATCTAATATACTGTTGCTATTCCACGAGAAAAAACAACTATCAATAAATGAAATAATAGAACAACTATTGTTTGATAAGAGTTTTATCATAAAAACTCTGCAATTATTGATTGAAAAAAATACAATAAGATTAACTTCGCAAAACAAATTTGAAAAGCTTAAATAATGAGTGATTTACGTATAGTTTTTATGGGAACTCCTGATTTTGCTGTGGCAACATTGGATGCGCTGTTAAAAGCTAATTATAATATAGTTGGAGTAATTACTGCTCCAGACCGACCTGCCGGAAGAGGAAGAAAATTAAGACAATCGGCAGTTAAAGCATTTGCTTTACAGCAAAACTTGCATATATTACAGCCTACAAACCTGAAGAATATAACATTCTTAGAAACCTTAAAAAAACTAAATGCAGATCTGCAAATTGTTGTAGCATTCAGGATGTTACCAAAAGTTGTTTGGGATATGCCTAAATATGGCACATTTAATTTGCATGCTTCTCTTCTTCCTGATTATCGTGGCGCCGCACCTATAAACTGGGCCATTATAAATGGAGAAAAGACTTCGGGTGTAACTACATTTTTTATCAATGAAAAAATTGATACCGGTGCGATTATACTACAAAAAGCAGTAAATATTACAGAAAAGGAAAATGTAGGTGAACTTCATGATAAATTGATGAAAATTGGAAGTGATCTGGTAACCAAAACTGTTGCATTGATTGATGGTGATAAAGTTCATATTAAGGAACAAGAATTAAAAGCAGGAAAATCAGCTCCAAAACTAAATAAAGATAATTGTAAAATTAACTGGAATGATCCTACTCAAAAAATTTATGACCATATAAGGGGATTGAGTCCTTATCCTGTAGCCTGGACTACACTTAACAATAATAAAGAGCAAATTGAAGTTAAGATCTATGAGGCAGAAATGATCGTAGAATCTCATACAATGGAAAAAGGAACTATCATAAGTAGCAAAAAAGAATTAAAGGTTGCTGTGGAAGATGGTTTTTTAAATATCTTAGAAATTAAACTTGCAGGAAAACGTAAAATGGATGTTAAAAGTTTGCTTAATGGTTTTACAATTTATGAAAATGCTAAAATGGTGTAAGCACCATATTTATTAGGGATTTACATCAATTGTATAGAATCTCATTCACTTTATCAACAATTTGACCTTAATTATTAACAAAAATGTGTTTTTTGAATACAAAAACTTGTGTTAACCCTTATAAAATATATATTTGTTTTGCTAATGAAAGGCAAAAAATAAATATATAACCAATTTAAATTTTTAATTATGAATAAATCAGATTTAATTGAAGCAATGGCTGCTGATGCAGGAATTTCTAAAGCTGCAGCAGGAAAAGCATTAGATTCAATGATGGAAAATGTAAAAGGAGCACTTAAAAAAGGTGATAAATTATCTTTAGTAGGTTTTGGTTCTTTTTCTACGGCTGCCAGAGCTGCCAGAGACGGAAGAAATCCTCAAACTGGAGCAACTATCAAAATACCAGCAAGAACTGTTGTTAAATTCAAGCCAGGTTCTGAATTAAAAGATGCTGTGAACTAGTAGATTTTTTTCAAAAAAAATTAAAAACTCTCTTTTAATAAAAGGGAGTTTTTTTTTATTTTATTTTTTGTACATTTATTGCTATATATAACTAAAAATGATCACACTAAAACCAACAAAGGGAAAATTATTAATTGCAGAACCTTCTATTCTTAACGATAGTTCATTTAACAGATCTGTGATTTTTCTTACTGAACATAATGAGAATGGTTCCGTTGGTTTTATTTTTAACAAGCCTGCTCCCTATACAATCAATGATATCATACCTGATATTAATTCTTCCCTAAAGGTTTATTTTGGAGGACCTGTTTCAGAGAATAATCTTTATTTTGTACATAAAGTACCAGAATTAATACCCAATAGTATTGAAATTGAAAATGGAATTTATTGGGGAGGTGATTTTGAGATTGTTCAGGCGCTTTTGAATGATAAAATTCTTTCTAAAAATGATATTCGGTTTTTCCTTGGCTATTCGGGTTGGAGTAAAGAACAATTGAATGAAGAATTGTCTATTACCTCATGGCTGGTTCGAGAAAACAATTTTAAGAATTTATTCAAAGTAGGTATCAATAATTTTTGGAAGAATGAATTGATCAAAATTGGTGGAATCTATAGAATTTGGGCCAATGCTCCTAAGAACCCGAGTTTAAATTAATTCAATTTACTTTCAAAAATTAATCTTAATTCCTCTGTTTTAATTGTAGAATAATTTTTCTTTCTGTATCTGGTAACAGATTGTATTTCCATAATTGAATTGGTTAAAAATATTTCATCTGCCTTAAGCAACTCAAAAGGGGAAATTATTCTCTCTGTAAAAGTAAATTTATCATTATTCTTAAAAACATCAAGGATTTTCATTCGCACAATACCATTAATACAGCCATCATTCAACGTAGGTGTAATAATTTCATTTCCAAATATCAAAAAGATATTGGCATTGCTTGCTTCCACAACATTTTTCTTTTCGTTTAATAAAATACAATTATCGTAACTATTTTCATCAGCAAAAATACTGGAAAGAACATTTACGATTCTATTATTTGTTTTAATAGTAGATAACAAGCCCGATAAAACAGGGAAATCTTTATACAATTCGATTTCATAATTTTCTTTTGAAGCGAAATTTAATGCTTCTGTTTCAATTATATAACCAATTTCATTTGTAGTTGGAGTGTATAATCCACCCTCTTTTCTAAAAATACTTATTCGAATCCTTACTTTACCTGCTAAGTTGTTTTTAACAATAGTTTTGATAATTTCATCTTTGTAAAACTGCATGGTAAAACTCATTGGAATTTTCATTCGCAACATTCTCAATGAAGACATTAATCTAAAATAATGCTCTTCTATAAAATATATTTTATTTTCATATTTTAAAGTATCAAAAACAGCATCACCATATTTTAATCCCCTGTTTTGATAATTGATATTCAAGTCAGATTTTGATACTAATTCCCCATTAAAGTTTAACATTGTATTTGAATTTAAAAACAAAAAGCCTTGAATATATCAAGGCTTCAATATTAAAAATTATTAGATTATCCTCCAATTATGTGTTTTAGCTCGGCTATTTGATTTTCCCAAAACATTTTTGATTCTTCAACTTCATCTTCATCTGCAAAATCAGTAACGATTAAAGAAACATCTTTTGTCAAGGCATCAACCTGAATTCTCATTTCAAAATAGGTTTCTTTCTCTTCGTCTTCTTCCCATTTAAATTTGATAAATTCATTATTCTTTTGAGCAATTCTCACCGCAACTTCTTCTGAATCATCCCAAATAAAAGTAAATTTCTTACCTCTGGAATTCACATTATCAGCAAACCACTCCCCCATTGAATCCGGGGTTGAAATATACTGATACAAAAAATTAGGTGATGCCCTAATAACAAACTCTATCTCTAATTTTACCTTGTTTGACATCCTTTGACATTTATTTGAGCAATATATATAATATCTATTTCTAAAAAAAATATTTTATTTAAATTTTTTATGTTTGTTTACTTGTAACATATGATTTTGTTTTTATATTTGCAGCTCGAAAATCAAAAGGGAACTTTTATTTTTTTGAAAACACAAATTAAAAACTAGGGCGAGATAGCTCATCCTGATAGCTTTCGGAAGGTTAGAGCAAACTATTTATCCGTTAAGAGGAAATACAGATTTCAAACTGTTTAAAATTGAATAATAATGGCGAGGTAGCTCAGATGGTTAGAGCGTCGGATTCATAACCCGGAGGTCTCGGGTTCAATTCCCGATCTCGCTACAAAAACCTTGTAAGTAACTATTTTATAGTTATTTACAAGGTTTTTTCATTAATTGTTTTGCTTCATACCTGGGGACAAAACCTAAGTCTGCATCCACATATTCGTTGTCTGGTTCCTGCTGCCGGTATTAATCTTTTTGGAGATATGAAAAAGATCACTAAAAAAGGTAAATAACGTGAGTTCGACGTAATAAGATGGTTAAATATTTGTAAAATAGAGAAAGAATTATTAACTTAATAGTCTGAACAACAAGTTAATATTAAAATTTTCTCTATGATTACTGACAGTAAAATTATCGAAATATTTTGTCTTTTAGACGATTTTAGCAAAGAATATAACACTTTAATTGCTGAGAATAGCCTTTCGGAACCAAATGGGAAGAAAAGCCGCAATAGAAAGAGTAAAATGTCAGATGCAGAGGTAATGACGATTTTAGTTCTTTTTCATTTAAAATCTTATAGGAACCTGAAACACTTTTACATAAACCATGTTTGTAAATTTATGCGCAATGAGTTCCCCGAATGTGTTTCTTATAACCGCTTTGTTGAATTGCAAAAAAAGGTAGTTCAACCACTAGGAGTGTTTATGAAAATACATTGTTTAGGTGATTGTACAGGTATTTCTTTTATTGATTCTACTACTTTAAAATCATGCCATTACAAAAGAGAAAAGCAGCATAAAGTATTTACTGGTTTGGCAAGAAAAAGTTTTGGAACTCTGGGATGGTTTTATGGTTTTAAACTACATCTTGTTTGTAATGATAAAGGTGAGATTATAGAATTCATGCTTACTCCAGGAAATGTTGACGATAGAAAACCTCTTAAAAACGAATCTTTCAATGATAAAATATTTGGAAAAATATATGGAGACAAAGGCTATCTTGGAAAAGATTTATTCGATCAATTATTTGTTGATGGAATTCATTTAATAACTAAAGTTCGAAAGAATATGAAGAAAAAAGCAATGGACTTCTTTGATCGAATTTTATTAAGAAAAAGAGCCGTCATAGAATCGGTAAACGATATTTTAAAAAATGTATGTTATATTGAACATACAAGGCACAGATCTGTAGATAATTTTATTTCTAACTTAGTCTCTGGGTTGATTGCTTATAGTTTTTTACCAAAAAAACCATCCATTAAAATGAAAAATATGCTGCCAAATGTAGGAATTGCTTAAGTCGAACTCACGTTTATTAGTAACACGATACTTAAAATTGATTTTTTCATTTGATTGTTTTTAATTTATGATTAACTATTATTTACGATACTACATTTTTCAAGGATCACGTTTTCATACATTTCAAGATCTTCATCATAGGACGCACCTG
>JAUVCP010000107.1 GCA_030590765.1 Flavobacteriaceae bacterium
TGGCATCAAGCACCAAGCCAAAACATCGGCATAAGGTAAAATGTAGTTATTTACTTTTTTAAGAAAAAATAAATAATTTTCTCGATTGTAAAATATATTTTGTTTGTTATTTCCTTGGTTGTAGATATGATAAAGATATCCTTTTTCAAAAATTATTATATATGCTTTTAAATTTTAGTGCAACCAAATTTAAAAGGTTAACCAGTAAACTAATCAGAAGAATAGATTTAACCAAGAGTCATGGATTTGTTTGAAGTGACGGCTTAACTCTTTTTACAATAAATATTTGTCAAACCCTCACCATATGAAATGATATTCATCGGATGAATGGTTTGAACAATGGTGAGATATTCAGCTTACTTTTCGGTTTCTTTGATCGTAACAATAAATTTATCCAATAGAAGACCATATTTAGATTTTTTTACCTCTGGTGATAAACTATTATTTATAGTATCTAAAAATTTGACATTTGCATCAACCAATTCTGTTAATGCTACATAAGGTGCTACTTCATGATCGGCATTATTAATAGCAAAGTTTACGGCGTATAAATATCTTCTTTTTATTATATTTTTACTCTTTTTAGTAACCAGATCCAAAGAATCCTGGTTTCCTGATTTTCGTGCATCAAATTCTGCCTTGATCAGATCTAAACTCTGGTTGTTGAATTTTCCTTTTACTTCGTAGTACTGATCTAACAGTTCTTGATTTTCAGATCCTTTGATAGTTGCTTTTAAAACAAATTTATCTAATCTGGTAGAAATATAAACCGTGTCTTTTTCACCAAAAAAAGCAATTTTATTGGCACCTTTTCCCAAAGTGAGATAATACATCTCAGGATAAGTTATTTCATCGGTTAAAATAAATTCATCGGTACCATTTACCTGAACAGAATCCACCGAAACAACTAATGAATCTACTTGCTTTTGTAAATATAAGGTTCCTTTTTTCAGTCCTTTTATGTTTCCTTTTACAAACATGGTGTTTTCATTCTCACTACTACAGGAAAATAACAAAAACAGACCTATAACAAAAAATAATACTTTTCTCATTTTAACTATTTATTCTAACAGGGCGCAAATATATTAGAAAATTACTAATAAAACTATGATCATAAAATGAATTACGGAGATACGGCTACCATTTGCATCAATATGGTACATCCTATTGCAGCAATAGTTCCTACGGCATAACCAAAAACTGCCAGTAAAACCCCAACTGTTGCCAGTGAAGGATGAAAAGCAGCAGCAACAATAGGTGCTGAGGCTGCCCCACCAACATTTGCCTGGCTGCCAATTGCCAGGAAGAAATAGGGTGCTCTTATAAGCTTCGCTACAAAAATTAACAGGAAAGCATGAATTGTCATCCAAACTGCACCAATAGCTACTAAACCAATATTATCTAAGATCAATCTAAGATCCATTTTCATTCCTATAGATGCAACTAAAATATAAATAAATACAGATCCAATTTTACTGGCACCGGCTCCTTCATAATTCTTGGCTTTGGTAAATGATAAGGCTATTGCAATAATTGTAGAGAGACTGATCATCCAAAAGAAAGAAGAACTTAAAAAGGTGAAAATATTTCTTGTGGTTGGATTTTCTATTCCGTTTACAAAATCAGTAAAAAAGGCACTTAAAAAACCTGCACCAAAATGCGCAAAACTAACCGTACCAAATGCGATAGCTACAATAACCATATAATCTGTTAGCGTAGGAATTCGTTCTACTTTTTTTGCATAAGTAGATACTTTTTCTTTAAGATCATCAATGGCAGAAGTATCAGCCTTTAACCATTTATCAATTGCCTTTGATTTACCAACTCCTATCAAAATAATTGCCATCCAAATATTTGCAATCACAATATCAACAAATACCATTCCTCCGTAAAGCTTTTGATTGTAACCATAAATTTCGAGCATAGCAGTTTGGTTTGCTCCTCCTCCAATCCAGCTCCCTGCCAAAGTTGCCAAACCTCTCCAAACAGCATCTGGTCCTGCTCCACCAACTGTTTCGGGTGAAACCATTGAAATTAATAATATAGCTATAGGTCCTCCAATAACAATACCTATCGTACCCGTAAAAAACATAGCCAAAGCTTTCCATCCCAGATTAAAAACAGCCTTAATATCAATACTAAGTGTCATTAAAACCAACGCAGCCGGAAGCAAATATCGACTTGACATATAATATAAACTGGAAGAATGCTCAACAATCTCACCAGAGTCATTCGTGGTAGTCCAATCAGGGGCTATTAGCCCTAATGTTGTAAATAAAGCAGGTAACATATAAGCCATAAACAAGCCAGGAACAATACCGTAAAACTTAGGCCAAAATCCTTTTTTTATAGATGACGTATAAAAAATAAACCCTAAAGCAAGCATTAATAGTCCGTAAACAATAGTATCATTTGTAAATAGTGGTGGTTGACTCTCCATTTGAATTTATTTTTTCGCTAATGTAACAAAAATTATTCCCTCAAACTTCATCCTTGAGTTTTAATAATTTAATCATTAGACATTATATTCTGTTAGTTTAATTTATCAAAAATTATACGCTGCATCGCTTCTTGCTTATCTATGGAAAGTTGGGCGAATTGAAACAAACTAAAACATCTGTCTAGGTTTTGTGTTTCATAAGCTACTTTATAATATCTGTTATTCTCCAAATAATCCGTTAAAGCTCTTATTCCATGTAAAAAAGGCAATAATACAGCACCTCTTGGCAGCATTATTTTCTCTTCTTCATTCAATAAATTCTTTTCAGTTGATAAACCTTCCACAAATGCTTCAAATAATTCCAGGTTGAAATTGATCTTATCCAGATCTTTTTCATCTTCCGGAGCTGAATTTACTATGGTTCTTACCGCATCACCAAAATCATACATAAAAACTCCCTTCATAATAGTATCTAAATCAATAAGACACAGTGCCTTATCATCTTCTGAAAAAAGAATGTTATTTAATTTGGTATCATTATGACATACTCTTGAAGGTAATTTAGAATGGTCAATATCTGTCAAAAAAGAAATATTCGCTTTAACAAAAACTATCGCTTTTTTTGCAGTTTCAATTTTATCAGCATCTGCATTTTTTAAAGCATTTTTAAACTGATCATATCTTAAATGAATATCATGAAATCTTGGCAAAGTATCCTGCAATTGATTGACATCTAAATTTTTAGTTAAATTATGAAACTGAGCTATGATCCTTCCTGCTTCAAAAGCTATTTTGGGATTATCGGTGGTGTTATAAACAACACTGTCTTTGATAAATGTCATCAATCTCCATATTTCACCTTCACTTGATGAATAAAATGAATCTCCTTTTTTTGTTTGACACAGTTCTACCTCGCTATAAGTATCACTTTTTAATATGGGTAAAACCAAATCTAAATTGCGAATTAATTCCTTATAATTTGAAAATACACTGATATTGATACGCTGGAAAATATAGGTTGGCTCTGCGTCTTGCTTTACCAGATAAGTATCATTGATCAATCCGTTAGATATAATTTCAAAGCTGTATTCCTTTTCAGGAATTTGAAATTCTTGCAATAGGTTTGCTAAATTTTCCATAGTGGTGTTGGATATTGTTTATCATCTGTCATTTGTTGCAATATTTTTAAAGCCATCTCTTTATCTGCTGCATGGGTCACTCCAAACCAGATAGAATTGGCTGTGGTAAGTTTTACCTGAATTAAATTACTTTCGATCATTTTTTGAATTGCCAACGGAATATATAATTCTCCTTTTGCAACTAATTGCTCATCTTTTAAAAATGCGGTAAACTGTTTTTCAATTTCCTCAAAGAAGGAAGGATAACAAATCCAAAAATTCATAGAAGTAGGCTCCTCTCCTGTTAAATTTATATTTGCATTAAAATCAATGATAGAACCATCTTTATTTTTACCAATTTCAAGAAGCTCGCTAATTTTTAATAATTGATCATTTTCTGCCTCACAAATTCCTCTTGAAACTGTCCCATGATCTGATAATGTATCGTTTAAATAATAAGATACCAAACCGTACTGATCTTCAGATATATTGTTTTGAAGAAATTCAGCTGCTTTTTCAAATGCTCCTTTTCCATAAAAATCATCTGCATTCAATACGGCAAAACCATTTTTTATATGATTTCTGGCTGACCAAACTGCATGTGCTGTCCCCCAGGGTTTAAGTCTTTCAAGCTTTTGATCTATTCCTGCTGGCAAATCTTCCAACACTTGCTCAATCACATCTATCTTGATATTTTTTGGAAGTCGTTTTTGCAAATAGGAACTGATCTCAGTAACAAATTCTCTTTTTGTAATCACCACAATATGATCAAAGCCACTTTCTATTGCATCAAAAATACTGTATTCAAAAAGAAATTCCTTTTCCGGACCAAGATTATCAAATTGTTTTAATGCTCCATACCTACTACCATTTCCGGCAGCCATTATCAATAATGTTTTCATATCTATTTTTATTTTTAAATCCAAATTATTGCCCTAAAAAAACTGTATTGGTAAACAGCAATTTTCCAAAAACTCATAAAAAGAGGATCATCAACTAAATAAACCATAGTCCCTTTACCTTTATTTTCAATACCATAAACCAATGATTCCCTTACAGAACCAATTGCATTATTTCCTGCAAATCCATTAATCAAAATTGAAGCATCTTTTACCATGTTACATTGGTATCTTTTTTCAAATAGGAATATCTGAACCAATCGAAAATATGTATAATAAAGATAAGATAATCAGAGATAAATTATTTTTCATATTTTTGGAATAAATCTTGCCAAATATAAAAAATAAAAGTACTATTATCGCAAAATAAGACTTATGATTATTGATAAATTAATAATAAAAATATTCTTAAACAATGTTTAAAAAGTTCTCACTGCTTATTATTTTTTTATCCATTTATTCCTTTGCTCAAGACTCTATAGAAAATTATGATTTTGGGTATATAGAAACAATGCAAAACAAGTTGAATATCAAATTTGAATTGGATAATGATGTGCAATCCTTTCGATTTGACAATGAAATTATAAGTTATACAGTAAAGCCAAATACCGGATTAAGAACTTCTATTTCAGCAAATTATCAATTCTTAACCCTACGAGTTGGATACTCACCTAAGTTTTTAGAAAGTCATGATTCTGGTCTTAGAGGAAATACGAATATATTCAAATTAAATCTATCCATATTTGTCAAAAACTGGATGCAAACATTTGAATTCAATTCTACCAAAGGGTATTATATTGATGATTATGAAGACACAAGTCAACCAATTAATTTAATGAATGATGTTATTACTATAGTACCTCATTTAGGAACCAAAACATTTACAGCTACTACCAGTTATAAATTCAATGATGATTTTTCATTCAAGGCCATCTACAACCAATATGAAATTCAAAGAAAAAGTGCAGGTAGTTTTATACCAAGTTTTACCTACACCTATTTTGCTTTATCTGATAAAACAAGTCCACAAGATTTAAAAATATCAGGAGTAATTTTAAATGCTAGCTATTTTTACACCTTTGTGATCAATAAAAAATGGTATTCAAGTTTAGGACTATCTCCTGGTTTAGGAATGGAGTTTAACAAACTTCAAACCATGACTGAAGAAGGATTGATTAAAACCAATAATAGTGAATTTGTTTTCAACATTAACTCACTTATAGGTATAGGTTATAATTCCAGATCTTTTTTTGGAGGATTATCTCTTAAAGGAATCGCGACGACCCGGGAAGATAACTCGGTCATCAAATTCAATACACAAAGAAGTAGTTTTGTACTTTTTGTTGGATATAGATTTAAATCTCCAAAATTCTTAAAAAATAGTTTTGACTGGATAGAAGATCAAAATCCGTTCTAATTATCAGTATCTTTAGATTTCTCTTCTTTATTAGGTATTCGATGAGCATCTTTAAGACATTTATTTAACATCCATTCCAACTGCCCATTAGTAGACCTAAACTCATCTGCTGCCCATTTTTCTACAGCCTTAAGTAAATCTTCATTTATCCTTAATGCAAATGCCTTTTTCTTTGCCATTTTATACTAATAATTATCCAAAGTTTTAGTATTATCAATTTTATGGATATAATTTTTAATAACCATTTCTGCCTTTTTAGGATCCTGGGTACCGATCAATAATTTTCCCTCATCCTTAAATATCAATTGAATTCCCATATCACCTTTAACATTATATGCCATTCCTCTTTTTCTGAAATCCCAAAAACCTTTTCTTTGAACACCTCTAATTCCCCAGCCACCATATTCTGAAATAGGTGAATATTTACGAACATAGCATTTCGACAATTCAGACCATTCAATAATTCTTGATTTTAAATGAATAGGACTAAACTGATAGGAAATTCCATTTTCATCTATTTTAGTTTTCAAACGGAGAGAAAATATTAAAAGAAATACAATAAGAAACAAACTTCCACTTAATACCATAGATATTAACTGTTTGTTATTTATAATATCTCCGGTATCCTGATATTCTTTGACAAAACTATAAATAAGGATAGCAGTAACAACTACAACAAGTATGATCAACCACCATTGGTTGAACCTTTGTGTTTCTTTAAATACTTTCATTTATGACTTTAATTATTCCTCCTTTTTCTTTCTCTCAATGGCCGCCTTTAAAATTCCTCTATGGGTAACCACATTCACTAATTTCCACCCCATTTTTGCATAACTATTGATAAGGTCTTCAAAATCCTGCTGAGATTTAACGGCAGTTCCTGTTTGTTTGATAATTTTATATTCTTTCATTACTTTTTATTAATTTAAACCTTTCATATATCCAATTGCAATAATACTATAATTCCTTTTGAAGTTTTACAAAAAAAAAGGTTCTATCTATATTTTTCGCGTTCTAATATAACTTTTGAAATATTCCCATGACCATCTCCCACAGCACTTTTAACCTCCCAGCCTTCTCTTGCATACTGGTTAATTGCATTTTCCAAATATGAAGTTTTCTTCCAAATACTTTTTTCAATTATTTTATATTCCTTCATTCTTTTATGATTTAATGACTTAAAGTTCCTGCATTCACAACTGGCGT
>JAUVCP010000010.1 GCA_030590765.1 Flavobacteriaceae bacterium
TGTCAAGATATTGAACAAAGCCAATGTTGAATTTGCCGTTTTGGGTACCGAGGAAAGCTGTACAGGTGATCCTGCTAAAAGAGCTGGAAATGAATTTTTGTTTCAAATGCAGGCAATGACCAATATTGAAGTATTGAATGCTTATGAAATAAAGAAAATTGTAACCGCTTGTCCGCATTGTTTCAATACCCTAAAGAATGAATACCCGGGGTTAGGAGGGAATTACGAAGTTTTTCACCATACCGAATTTTTGAAATCTTTACTGGATGAAGGTAGAATGACCATCGAAGGAGGTAAATTTGACGGACAACGAATTACTTTTCATGATCCTTGTTATTTGGGAAGAGCAAATGATATTTACGAAGCTCCACGTGATCTGATCAAAAAACTGGAAGGAGAACTTATTGAAATGAAGCGTTGTAAAAGCAACGGATTGTGTTGCGGCGCTGGTGGTGCCCAAATGTTCAAAGATTCAGAAAAAGGTGATAAAGAGATCTTTGTGGAGCGAACTGAAGATGCTATTGAAGTGCAGCCAAATATAATTGCTACAGGTTGTCCATTCTGTAATACAATGATGACAGATGGAGTTAAAAATAAAGAAAAAGAATCAGAGATAAAAGTATTAGATATTGCAGAGTTGATAGCTACAGCAAATGATTTATAATATTTTAAATAATTGATATGCCTTTTGTAAGAGATAAAAATTTAGTAAACATCTACGAAGAAATCGATAAAGCAAATGATACGATCAATACGATATCAAATGCTTTAAAAGATGAAGAAGAGAATAACTCTCTGCTTAAAAAGCATAGAATTATTTTAGGTGTATTTGCATTGTTATTATTGATCCTATTCCTTTGGTCTTTTTTGCCTAAATCACGGCAATACAAAGAGGATTATTTGATCAAAAATAATTTAAGTTTAATTGATACCGATTCTTTGCATAAGATACAACGAAAAGCCAAACAAGTAGTTATACTTGATTCTGTAAAAAATGCAACTAAATATATGCCAATTGTTTATGGTGTACAAATAGGAGCTTATAACAATTTTAGATCTAATTTGATATCTGATGATATTTCTCAGTTAGAAACATTTGAAGATAGTGGTTTTAATAAGTTTGCTGTTGGTAAATTTATGACTTATAAAGAGGCTGTTTTATTAAGAGAAGACCTAAAACGTATTGGGTTTAAGGATTGTTTTATTATTGCTAAATCGTATGGAATGCCAGTTGAAATGAAAGAGGCCCTTGAATTGAGTGGTGAAAAATGGATACGGGGAACTACAAATTAATAATTCAATATTTTCTGTTTTGACCATAATTAAATCATGGATAAGTGCAGCTCGTTTACGCACCTTGCCCTTATCCCTTTCCGGAATTGTATTGGGTTCTTTTTTAGCTTATTCCAATGGCTATTTCAATTTTTCTATCTTAATACTTGCTATTTTAACTACGATTGGATTTCAGGTGATCTCTAATTTTGCAAACGATTATGGTGATGGAGTAAAAGGAACAGATAACCAAGATAGAGTTGGCCCGATGAGAGCTCTGCAAAGTGGTGATATCAGTCCGAAACAAATGCTAAATGCTATTATTATTACCGGAATAATAACCATAATAATTGCCTTATTTTTGATATATGTTTCCTTTGGGAAAGAAAACATTTTTTATTCAATTCTATTTTTTCTTCTGGGTCTTGGAAGTATTGCTGCAGCATTGAAATATACCATGGGTAAAAATGCCTATGGTTATACAGGCTTTGGAGATGTTTTTGTATTTCTTTTTTTCGGACTTTTAAGTGTTTGCGGGACATACTTTTTATATGTTCATTCTATTGATTATACCATTTTTTTTCCAGCTATTTCTGTTGGTTTATTGAGTGCAGGAGTTTTGAATTTAAATAATATGCGAGACAGAGAATCAGATGCTAAATCAGGTAAAAACACATTGGTGGTTAAGATAGGAGAGGAGTTTGCGAAATATTATCATTATTATTTGTTGATAGTAGCTTTTCTATTAGCATTTTTATATGTGTTTATTCATTTTAGATCAGGCTGGCATCAGTTTTTATTTATAATTTCTTTTATTCCAATTTTCAGGCATTTAATTGTTGTTTATAACAATAAAAATGCTAAAAAATTAGATCCGGAATTAAAGAAATTAGCATTGAGTACTTTTCTATTTGCTTTTCTGTTTGGTTTGGGTCAAATTTTATGATAATAAATTTCAATAAAAGATAAATTTGTCTATTTTTGCCTTATAAATCAGCGTGGTGAAAAAGTTATTATTAACTCATTTATTTCTTAATTTGTATTTGTTGGCTTTGTTACAGCCTGCATTACCTGTTATCGACTATTTAGTTAATTATAATTATATTGTAGAGGAATTATGTGAAAACAGGGATAAGCCTATTTTGACCTGTAATGGAAAATGTTATCTGGAAAAACAAGTAAAACAGCAATTAGATCTTACCCACAGCAATGAGTCTCCAATGCTTCCCAAAGTTGATTTTGAAAAGCTGATCTCTCTCAAGGTTAAAAAATTTACTTATAGATTGTTTGAAGTGAATTTAACCGAAAATAACACTTATTTTTATACCACTCTTATCAAGAGTACTTTTACAAATTCTCTTTTTCGTCCACCAATTTCTTAACTTATCTTCAATTGATTTGAGTATATGATTCGTATGATCATGTATTCAAATTATCAGTCATATACTCTTTTAAAATTATATTTAATGAATATGTATTTATAGATATAATTATCAATAAATTATTGATATAGACTGTATTAAAAAAATAAATTAAACATAATAGTACAAAAAAATCAGTATCTGCCCTTTGATGATTCTGATATGTTTGGGGTAAAAGAAAACAAAAAATGAAATATATTTTTATGCTTATAGCAATGCAATTTGCGGTAATAATGAATGCTCAGCAATCTGCTATGAGCGGAGTAATATCTGATAATAATGGTAAAGCAATTGAAAATGCCGTGATAAAACTAGAGGGTTCAGAACGCTTTACAGAATCAGATATGTATGGGAAATTCACCATAAATGCAAATACTGGAGATTTTATAGAAATTTCTCATGTAGCCTATAAATCCAAAAAGCTGAAGTTGGAAAGTAATATGATCATTCTATTAGATGATAAGGCAATTGAACTGGATGCAATAATTGTGAAGGCTGATCCTATGAAGGACATTACCGGGTCAACCATTATTTATGATGATATAACGGCAACAACACAACCAAGAAATGTAAGTGATCTGTTTAAGGATATTCCTGGATTTGGTATTCAAAAAAGGGGAGCATATGCATCTGAACCAGTGTTCAGGTCATTTAAATACGAACAGTTAAATGTTCAATATGATGGTGGGATGAAAATCCTACATGCTTGTCCAAACAGAATGGATCCTATTACAACTCATGTTATTCCAGAAGAAATTGAAAAAATCGAATTGGTTAAAGGTCCGTTTACCGTAAGATTTGGTCAAAATTTTGGAGGAATTATTAACCTGGTTACAAAATCGGTAAGCAATAAGCAAAACGGTTTTAGTGGAAATATAGAAACAGGTTATGAAACTAATGGCAATAATTTTACAACAAGGGGGTCTTTTTTATATAAAAAGGACAAAT
The DNA here is from genome assembly GCA_030590765.1 of Flavobacteriaceae bacterium. Classification (GTDB taxonomy): domain Bacteria; phylum Bacteroidota; class Bacteroidia; order Flavobacteriales; family Flavobacteriaceae; genus Lutimonas. The sequence continues at coordinate 3,642 of JAUVCP010000010.1, forward strand.
TTGATATTACCCTAAATGGTTCCTATAGAGATTATGGAGATTATACCGATGGAGAGGGTACAGAAGTTCCATCATCTTTTAAAACAACAGATTATTCTGTAAGAGTTGGCTATAATCCAACAGATAATCAAAGAGTAAAATTTACCTGGCGCCAGTCCTTTGGGCGTGATATTGATCATGCCGGATTAATGATGGATTCACCATGGGATGATAGTTATTTGGCTGGTCTAGATTATAAAATTACGGAGCTTTCTCCAATGATCAGTTCTTTAATGTTTAAAGGATTTTATTCTTATGTGGATCATTTGATGACCAATGAAGACAGACCAAGTTTTAAAGCAACAGATGCAGCTTCTAATGTTTTTGCAACCACTTATGGAGGAAAAGCGGAGGTAACCATCACTCCATCTGATAAATTAAACATATTTACTGGTCTGGATGCAAACTTAATTGCACGAGATGGTGACCGAATTCGCATTATAAAAATAATGAACGGTAATCCTTTACCTGAGCCTATGACCAAAGTTGATAAAATCTGGCAGGATTCTGAATTGAATGATATAGGTGTTTTTGCTGAAGGGAAATATAAAGTATCTGATAGATCTGTTCTAACAGCTGGTTTGCGGTCAGATTTTATTTCTGCTGCAATCAATGATCCTGAAAAGGATTTTTTAGAACTTCATGGAGAAAATGGTGTGATTAAAGACCAATCAGAAGTAAATATTAGTGGTAATATCTCTTATGTATACAATATTAACCAAACACAGTTACAATTTGCTTTTGGTAGGGGGATGAGAACAGCATCTATGATAGAGCGTTTTATCAATCACTTTAATATTGGAATTGACCCATATGAATATGTTGGAAATCCATATCTGGATCCTGAGATCAATAATCAGTTTGAGTTTTCTGTAAACCAAAGATTTACAAAAATTGATTTGGGTGCAACAGTTTTCTATTCTTTTATGAAAGATTATATAACAGCCATTGTAGATGAAAGTTTGCCAAGAAAATTCATGCCAACGGTACCTCCAATTTATGCAAAGAGGTTTATCAATATTGATAATGCCATGCAAACTGGTTTTGAATTTTATCTTAACTATAATATTACCAATAGTTTGAGTTTCTTATCAGATGTGTCATATACATATGGTCAGAACAAAGATTTTGACGAACCTTTACCACAGGTAGCTCCTTTGACAGCTCATTTGAGCTTGAAGTATGAGAAAGAAAAATACTGGATCAATTTTAAGTCAAGACTGGTGGATAGTCAGGATAGAATTTCAGAAACATTTAAAGAAACAGAAACTCCCGGTTTTGCAACTTTTGATATCAGTGGAGGAGTTAAGCCTTTTAAAGGAATGACTGTTGGAGCAGCAGTACTAAATATATTTGATAAAGGGTATTATGAACATTTAAATTTTTCGTATAAAAACTCAAATATTATGAGTGGCCGAATTTTAGAGCCTGGAAGAAATTTTACCATATACTTAAATTATAGTTTTTAAAAATTAGTTAGTTAGTTTAGTTTTGTTTGAAAACTGCAGTTGAAATATTTTAGCTGCAGTTTTTTTATTTGCAGCATATGCATTAATTTTATAGAAATCTCATTTATAAAAATCAAATTATGAAAATCACTTATCTCGGACATGCTTCTTTATCTATTGAAGTGGCAGGAAAAAATATTATTGTGGATCCTTTTATTAGTGGAAATGAACTTGCTAAAAACATTGATATTACTTCGCTTAAAGCGGATTATATATTGATTACCCATGCACATGAAGATCATATTTTAGATGTGGAAGCGATTGCAAAAAGAACCGGAGCCAAAGTAGTGTCCAATTTTGAGATTGTTAATCATTTTGGTAATCTGGGAATTGAAGGTCACCCCATGAATCACGGGGGAACTTGGCAATTTGATTTTGGTAAGGTTACTTATACCAATGCCATTCATAGCAGTTCATTTCCTGATGGTAGTTATGGAGGTCAACCCGGTGGATTTATTTTAGAAACCAGTGAAGGTAATATTTATATTGCTGGTGATACTTCGCTTACTATGGATATGAAATTGATACCTATGCAAACCAAACTGAATCTAGCTATTTTACCAATAGGTGACAATTTTACTATGGGGATTGAAAGTGCAACTCTTGCTGCTGATTTTGTAGAATGTGATAAAATACTGGGTTATCATTATGATACTTTTGGTTATATAGAAATTGATCATAATAAAGCAAAAGAAGTATTTAAAAATAAAGATAAAGAATTGATAATGTTGGATATAAATGATTTTATGGTATTGTAAATTTTATTAATTGGTTCAACTGTTATTTTATTGGAATATTTCTAATCTCTATTTTTACAATTTCGACAACAAACATTGGTGAAAACCCATTTGATATTGTAAAGCATACGCAATGAAAAGCAAAATCATCCTTTAGGTAAATATTTTCCTGCTCGTACCGTATGTTACGTTCGGGAGGGTTGGTTCTTTTTTATCCTTAAAACAGAACATATCATGAATTCCAAAATCAAAAGAATATGGATAAATAATAAAGGACTAATCTCCATAAAATTAATCTGATTCCATTCTTCACTAAAATATTCTTACAAGGTTCCTCTGCGTTCCTGTTCTGCTTCAATCGACTCAAATAATGCCTTAAAATTTCCTTTTCCAAAAGACTGGGCTCCTTTACGTTGGATAATTTCAAAGAACAAAGTAGGTCTGTCAGTCAATGGTTTTGTAAATATTTGTAATAAATATCCTTCTTCATCTCGATCAACCATAATACCATGTTTTTTTAAAACATCCATGTTCTCAGCAATTTCACCAACTCTTTCACCAACTGTATCATAATAAGATCCAGGAACATATAAAAAATCAACTCCTCGTTTTTTCATTTCACTAACCGTAAAAACAATATCGTCAGTTGCAACAGCAATATGTTGGCAACCGGCACCCTGATAAAAATCAATATATTCTTCGATTTGTGATCTTTTCTTTCCTTTTGCCGGTTCATTGATAGGGAATTTTATCCTGCCGTTCCCGTTGGTCATCACCTTGCTCATCAATGCGGTATATTCTGTTGAAATATCTTTATCGTCAAAAGTAATCAGATTAGCAAATCCCATGGTTTCTTTATAAAATTTAGCCCAAACATTCATTTGACTCCAATCTACATTCCCAACCATATGATCAATATATTTCAAACCAAGCGAAGGAGGGTTATAATGAGATACCCATTTTTCAAAATTGGGTAAAAAGATACCCTTGTAATTTTTTCTTTCAACAAACACATGTATAGTATCGCCATATGTATGAATGGCAGATCTGACCACTTCACCATTCTTATCTTTTTCAATTCTGGGTTCAAAAAAGGATCTTGCACCTCTTTTAGTGGTTTCTTCCCATGATCTTTTGGCATCTTCTACCCAAAGAGCTATCACTTTTACGCCATCACCATGTTTTTTAATATGATCAAAAATCTCTTTATTATCAGTTCCCGGCATTGGGGTTGTGAAAATCAATCTAATTTTATCCTGTACTACCACATAAGATGTTCTGTCCTTTAACCCGGTTTCCAGCCCGGCATAGGCTAAAGATTGAAATCCCAAGGCAGTTTTATAAAAATGTGCAGCTTGTTTGGCATTTCCTACATAAAACTCTACATAATCGGTTCCTAGTAATGGCAGAAAATCTGCTGCTTCCGGAAAAATCTTTTCCAGTCCGTAATTGAAATTTTGGATGTTTTTTAAAGTACTCATAATTAACTTTTGGAAATATGATTTTAAGCCATATGACTGACGATTAAGAATCTTCTAGTTTGCTCTTAAAATTATATATCATATTTTGTATTTTATTAATTCTATTTTCTAAATAATCGAATTTGGTCTGATTGATATAACCTATTCTCAATGCTATTATCATTTATCCATACTAATATCTCCACGATTTATAATAATCATCTACCTCTAGTTTTAAAGCTTCTTCCGTAATCATCACAGGTCGAAAAGGATCGATCATCACAGCAAGTTCGCCTGTTTCCTTTTTACCAATACTTCGCTCAATCGCTCCGGGATGTGGTCCATGTGGAATTCCACCTGGATGCAGTGTAATCTGACCTTTTTCAATATTATTTCTACTCATAAAATCACCATCCACATAATAAAGTATTTCTTCTGAATCAATATTACTGTGGTGATATGGTGCAGGAATAGCCTTTGGATGGTAATCATACATTCTTGGAACAAAAGAACAAACTACAAAGCCTGCTGCTTCCCATTGCTGATGGATAGGAGGAGGCATATGAATTCTGCCGGTTATGGGTTCAAAATCGTGAATAGAAAAAGCATAAGGATAATTAAATCCGTCCCAGCCAACTACATCAAAAGGGTGGTTTTGAAGTGTATATTCCCATAAAACACCCTGTTTCTTTGATAAGATCTTAAATTCTCCTTTTATATCATGGGTTTGTAAATTTGTTGGTATTCTGAAATCACGTTCACAAAACGGTGAATTTTCTAACAATTGTCCAAAATTATTCCGGTAACGGTTAGGTGTTAGAATTGCACTAAAAGATTCAATATATAAAATTTGATTTTCTTCGGTATCAAAATTAATTTGATAAATGGTTCCACGAGGAATGATCAAATAATCTCCGTATTTAAAGTTTAAATTCCCATACATGGTTTTTAAAACTCCAGAACCCACATGTATGAAAAGCATCTCATCTGCATCACTATTTCTATAAAAATAATCCTTTGAGAATGATCTTGGAGCCGCCAGACCTATATGCAGATCATTATTAACAAATAATGTTTTTCTGCTTTTTAAATAATCCTTTTCCGGTTGTAAAGAAAACCCTTTAAAACTTAGTGCTTTCATGTTTTTCTCAATAGCAATTTTTGGTGTAAGATCTTTGAGTTGCTTTATTTCAGAGACTACCGTTGGTGGATACAAATGATAGATCAAAGAAGACATACCAGCAAAACCTGTAGTACTAAAGAGTTCTTCCTGATACAAGTCACCTTTTGGATTCTTAAATATAGTATGTCTTTTAGGCGGTATTTTACCTAAAGTATGGTATCGTGGCATAATAAATAATTTTAGTTAATAAAATAACAGGTACAGCATTTGTAATCAAACAAACAATTATTCCGGATTTCTTTTTATAAAGAATTTAAGAAGTGATAATAATTCAGTAAAAAAAAGTGGCATCTTATACTTGTGCTATGGTCTATCACAAATATAACGATTATTTTTTTAAGAATTTTTGAGAGAATAGTTAAAAGAGGAAGAGCTAGCGAACTTCAAGTACTTCCTTTATTTGAGGAGCATATTTTTTAATGATTGCTTCCACACCATTTTTTAAGGTCATTTGATTAACAGAACAACCAATACAAGCTCCTTCAAATTGCACTTTTACAATATTATTGTCAATAGAGATCAAAGATATGTTTCCCCCATCAGTTATCAAATAAGGGCGAATTTCTTCCAGTGCTTTTTCTGTGTTTTTTAATAATTCTGAGTCTGTCATTATTATTTGTTAAAAGTGAGGCTGTTTCAAAAGTTAACTTTTGAAACAGCCTCTTAAATTTATGAGGTGCTACAACCAGACAATTCTGTAATTCTTACAATTTCTGTTGGTGGTAAATCTTCGTTTCTTTTTACCAGTTGTGTTAACATATTTTTAGTAACACTACTAAATGCTTCTTCTAAAGGAGAATCATCCTGTAATGCGACCGGATGCCCTACGTCTCCTGATTCCCTTATGCTTTGCACAAGAGGAATTTCACCTAAAAATGCTGTTTCTATATTTTCTGCCAAGATTTTAGCTCCGTCTTTACCAAAAATATAATATTTATTCTCAGGCAATTCTTCAGGAGTGAAATAACTCATATTTTCAATAATACCTAAAACAGGTACATTGATATCATCTTGTTTAAACATGGCTACACCTCTTTTTGCATCAGCTAGAGCAATATTTTGTGGCGTACTCACAATTACGGCTCCCGTTACCGGAATTGCCTGAACAATTGTTAAATGAATATCTCCTGTTCCCGGAGGTAGATCGATCAACATAAAATCCAATTCTCCCCAATCAGCATCAAATAACATTTGATTTAATGCTTTTGTTGCCATGGCACCTCTCCATATCACTGCCTGATTAGGATCTGTAAAAAAACCTAAACTAAGCATTTTTACACCATAATTTTCAACAGGAAGCATTTTTGATTTTCCATCAACATCAGTTGCTAAAGGTCTTTCTTTAGCCACATCAAACATTATAGGCATAGAGGGGCCATAAACATCTGCATCTAAAATACCGACCTTAAATCCCATTTTAGATAAACTTACAGCAATATTTGCTGTGATGGTAGATTTTCCAACACCACCTTTACCAGAAGCAATTGCAATAATGTTTTTTATACCCGGTATGGAATTATCCGGAGCAATGGTTTTTGGTTGCATAATTGGATTCGCTTTTACATTGACTTTTACATCAATTTTTTGATCCACCTGATCATGAATAATCTTCATGATCTCTACTTCCATTTTTTTCTTTGCCTGTAAAGTTGGATTGTTAATGGTTACATCGACAATTACTTCCTTGCCAAAGACCACCACGTTGGTAACAGAATTACTTTCTATCAAATTCTTTCCTTCTCCCGGTGCCGAAATCTTTTCCAAAGCACCGTAAATATCTTGTTTTTTAAAGCTCATTTTTCTTCTTAATTATAATCATTCTAAACAACAAAGATACTAACTTAATTTAAAGTAGAAAGAATATTTAAAGTAAGGATAGTTACAATGATGAAATTAGCATGTATCTTGTTTATATTCAGGGAATTTTAGATAAAATTTATTTTTAAAACAGTAAACAATATCTATTTAAAGCGATTGAAATCTTGCTTATTAGCTTTCATTCACAACAATATCTTTTTTTGGTTTGGTAAAAAAAGGTTAAGAAAAGGGTTCTTCCTTTCCAAGCCAATTCATATTTAAAAAGCCTATTGAATCTTTAAAGATTCCGTTACTTCCCAATTTGCTTTAGCAGTAATAATACTTTTAAAATAATATACTTCTTCTGGTTGTTGTTTTAATAAATAATTACCCGTGTCCCATTTTTTATTTGAATTGGCATCATAAATAATTCGGATCTTATATCGTGAAGGAGATAAATTTTTGTATATATACTCTTCGTTCTTTTCCGAATATTTTTGTACTACAACCTTCCCGCTATCATTGATCAGGTCAATCAATATAGGATAACTTTTGATATTGTTAAGGGTTAGATAGATAGCACTATAATCTGTCGATTTCCTTGTAGCAAAGTTCATTTGTAGGGTGTCATTTTCCACATCAAAAAAATCAGTTATGGCACCAGGTAATAATTCTAAATTATATTTGTTTGACTCTTCCTTTTTAAAATTTATTACCAATTCATCTTTATTTTTAGAAATTAATACATTTAGTTTTACTTTCAGAGAGTCTTTATCTAACAATTGAATTTTTGATGTATCAATCTTGACAATTGGTGTTGTACTTGTCATTTTTAAAGTGTCTCTAAGATGTAAAATGCCTGATACAGCAAAATTAACAGCCATAGAATCAATTTCTTCTGATTTTAATGTTACTCTTATAGTATCAAAAGGAATTTTATGATTAATAGATAATAAAATAGAATCTTTATCATAATTTTTAAACCAATAATGAAGCGTATCTTTTTTTACGTCAAAAGTGGAAAGAGATTTAAATTCTGAAGATCTTTCAGAGATAGTATGTACGTTAAAGCCATGGGATTCACCCTCATACCCAACAATAATATGACCTTTTGAAATTTCCTTTGGTCTTGATGGTATTTTAAATGGCAGTATCTCGTTAAATAGTTTGATCTCAAATGAACTTGTGCTATCAACAGGAGGTTCAATAAAATCAGTATAAAAACCAATTTTATCTTCCTTTGGATTGAATTTATAATTTTTACTATGATCATTTAATGCCAATAGTAAATATTTGCCTGCTTTGATGTTTGTAATATTCCAATTTACACTATCAATGGTACTTCCAACATACATTGGTTTTTTGTTATAAATAATGGAGTCATTGAAGATAGTATCCACAGCATATAACATGATTGTTGGATTTTCAATCATTTCCAGATCAAAAGCATCTTTGATCGTTCCTTTTACCTGTAATGAATCTATATAATCTCCTGTGGAGAAAATATATTTAAAATTATCTAATATATTCCCTTCTGTATTGTCAATAATACTTTGTCCGAAATTAAAGGTGTAAGTTGTGTTTTCCTGTAAAGTATCCTTTATTTTAATAGTGATTTTTTTACTGGGTGTTCCTTGCGGAGTAATTATTGGTGGATATTTTAATGGTGGTGAAATAATCAATTGGGAGTTAATATCTTTAAGTTTGATATATTCATCAAAATATATTTTAATTTCATCAGCATCAAAATGTATACTTTTAAATTCGGGATCTGTTTTAACTAAAATCGGCTTTTCTTCATCCTTTGGTCCGCCTTCAGGGCGACCTCTACGTGCGCAGGACAAATGCAATAGCAACAATAATAATATTATAGGTATGTGATATTTCATTAAAAATATTTGCTACAAATTAACAAATATTTTATATAGTGCCTGCAAGAAAACTGTCTAATTTTATGAAATGAATTATTTTTGATGAGATTTTTGTTTTTTTAGATTTTGTGATGCCTTAGTATCAGGTAATTGAAAAAGATAGAAATATCGCAAAAAGAAACATTTCTGATTTAGTATAGTTTTCTTTGCAGCCACTATATGGTATAGGCCATAGTTGCAATACTAATTTTTATATTTTCTGACTGAAGTAGTTGAATACTACAAGCTTCTAATGTTGCTCCTGTAGTTATAATATCATCGATCAAAAGTATGTGTTTGTTCTTTATAGTTTCATAATCAAGTAGTTCAAATTTTTCAGTCACATTGATGGATCGATCAAATCTGTTCTTTTTGGTTTGGGTTTGAGAAGAAGAAACTTTGATCAGCACATTTTCTATCATTGGAATGCCAAGCTTTTGAGATAAAACCTGTCCGAAAGTAGTAAGTTGATTATAACCTCTTTTTTTAAGTTTATTAGGATGTAAAGGTACAGCAATAATACAATCAAGATCATTGAACCTTTTGCTCAAGATCATGTTTTCACCTAACCAGTCTCCTAAAATAGTACCAATTTGTTGGTTTCCCTTATATTTTAATTGATGAATTAACTTTTGAACTTTCCCTTTTTTTTGAAAGAAAAATAAAGATGTTGCTTCTTCAATAGGAATTCTTCCATAAAAAGAAGTTTCTACAGTATTATTTGTTAAATTGCAGAAATTTGTAACAGGGAGATCGGATATGCAGGAAATAAATATTGCTTTTTCACCTTTTACAAGTTGACTTTTACAAATGGAACATAGTTCCGGGTAAAATAAATTAAAAATACTATGTAAAGGATTAGTCATGATCAATCAAAATATGGCATTAAAATTAGTCTTTTATCAGGTAGGATAAAAAAAAGTTAATAAAAGATAAAAACCTACACAATTTTTTTAATTTTCTACGTTTAATAAGTTAGATTAATTCATAACATTAAATATTAATAAAGTAATTATGCAAGAAAATAACAAATCTTCGAACAATTTAATTTTAATAATTGCCCTTACGGTATTATTATTTGGTCTGATTGGATATACATTTTATAACAACAATGACCACAAAGAAGCTGTTAAGTTTTTACAGGACGAAAAAGAGCAAATTATTGGCAATTTAACGGCTATGGAGGAGAAATATGATATTGCAATTGCTCAAAACACAAGTTTGTCTGATTCCTTGACAGGTGAAAAGAACCGAATCATTGCTTTTAAAGATTCTGTAAGGAATTTAAAGAAAATTAATTCAAGTACACTTAGTAGATATCGTGGACAGCTGAGTAAATTAAAGGCTATAAATGAAAATTTAATTGAAGAAGTTGACTCGTTAAGATTGCAAAATAATTTACTTACTGAAGAAAAAGACAGTATAGATGTTCAATTGAAGATACAAACAAACTACAATGATACTTTGGTAGCTCAAAATATGGAATTGGCAAAAAAAGTTGAAATTGGTGGTGCGATCGATGTGGAGAACGTAAAAATTACAGCAATGAAAATGCGTTCAAATGGAAAATATACAGAAACAAATAAAGCGCAAAAAACTGATGCATTTAAAGTTGAATTCCAGTTGCTGGAAAATGAAATAGCAACACCTGGTGATAAAGAGGCATATATTGTATTAAATAATCCAAAAGGACAGGTTATTAATGCTAAAGGTACTTTTGTGCTTAAAGATGGTAATGAACTTAAATATACTGATCAAACTATTATTAACTATGAAAATGCTGATTTAAAAGTAGTAATGATAGTTGATAGAAAAGGAGAGCAATTTGAAAAAGGTATTTATAATATTCAGGTTTATGTAGATGGAGTTCTAGCTGGAAGAACAAAAATGGAACTAAGTGATTCTTTTTTAGGCTTATAAATTAAATTCAATTAGAAAATATTGAAAAGGAAATACAAAATGTGTTTCCTTTTTTTATTGCAGTAATTTTAATTTATATATTTTTGCCGGAAGAAACAAATAACGAAACAATTATTCAATAATAAAAAAGTAATTAACTTGTGAAAAATCAGGAAGATAAATTTAAAAAGGTAATATCACATGCAAAAGAATATGGTTATATTTTTCAGTCAAGTGAAATTTATGACGGACTTAGTGCTGTTTATGATTATGCCCAAAATGGTGTTGAACTCAAAAAAAATATAAGAAATTACTGGTGGAAATCCATGATGCAAATGAATGAGAATATTGTAGGTCTGGATTCCGCAATACTTATGCATCCTACTACCTGGAAGGCTTCTGGCCATGTAGATGCTTTTAACGACCCGTTAATTGATAACAAAGATTCTAAAAAAAGATATCGTGCTGATGTTTTAATAGAAGACTATGCAGAGAAATTAAATCTGAAAGCTCAAAAAGAAATTAAGAAAGCCGCTAAACGATTTGGTGAATCATTCAATGAGGAAGAATTTGTTTCTACAAACCCAAGGGTAGTAAATTATCTATCCAAAAAGGAGGAAGTTTTAAAACGCATGGCAGAATCTTTAGAAAATGAAGATCTTGTTGATGTAAAAAATCTAATTGAAGAACTGGGAATTGCCTGTCCTGTTTCGGGATCAAAAAATTGGACAGATGTAAAACAGTTCAACCTGATGTTTGGAACCAAACTGGGTGCGTCAGCAGATTCTGCAATGGATCTTTATTTGCGTCCGGAAACTGCACAGGGAATTTTTGTAAACTTTGCAAATGTGCAAAAAACCGGTAGAATGAAAATTCCTTTTGGAATTGCTCAAACTGGTAAAGCATTTAGGAATGAGATCGTTGCAAGGCAATTTATTTTTAGAATGCGTGAATTTGAACAAATGGAA
>JAUVCP010000147.1 GCA_030590765.1 Flavobacteriaceae bacterium
CGTTAGCAGAACATAAAGATGTAAATCATGCTTTTAAAGAATTGCAAATATTGCATCGTTTGTGGAAAGAGGACATTGGGCCTGTTGCAAGAGATCTTAGAGATGATATTTGGGAAAGATTTAGCGATGCAACAAAGAAAATACATCAAAATCGCCATGAATTTCAAGATAAGTTAGACGCTAAGTTAGTAGAGAATATTGATGTAAAATTAGCAATTATTGAAAAAATAAAGTCTATTAAAACTGAGGATATTACGTCGCATAAATTGTGGCAAGAGAAAATTAGATCTCTTGAAAAATTGCGCGATGAGTTTTTCTCAGCAGGAAGAGTTCCAAAATCGAAAAATGAAGAGATCTGGCAGTTGTTTAAAGATGCAACCAAAAGTTTTAATAAAGCAAAGAATTCATTTTATAAAAGCATTAAAGGTGAACAGATAGAAAACTTAAAGAAAAAGATACTCCTTGTTGAGCAGGCCGATTCTTTAAAAGATAGTGATGAATGGAATTTAACAACTGAAGTTTATAAGAAAATTCAGGCAGAATGGAAAAAAACAGGACACGTACCAAGGCGTGATTCTGATAAGATATGGAAGAAATTTAAAGATGCTTGTAACCATTATTTTGACAGACTTCATGAAAGACAAGATGGCGCAGACAAAGAAAAGACAGAGACTTTTAACAAGAAAAAAGATTTATTAGCACAGTTTAAAGATCAGGTGGAGAAGTTAGAATCTCTCACTCTTGAATTGGTAAATGAGTATATTAAAGACTGGAGAACTTTAGGAGCAGTTCCAATGAAAATGCGACATATTGATTCAAAATTTAATAAAGCACTTGAAACAGCTTATAAAAAATTAAATATAGATAAGGATGAGGCCATATTTTTAAAGTTTAAAAATACTATGGATAGTTATGTCGAACAAAATGACTTTAGAAAAATTGACAGTGAACAGTTGTTTGTCCGCCGAAAAATAGATGAAATCACAAAAGAGATCAAACAATTGGAAAATAATATTAGTTTTATTTCAAATGCAAGTGAAGACAATCCATTGATTCAAAATGTTTATAAGAATATTGCGAAGTATCATAAGGATGTTGAAATTTGGAAGAAAAAATTAAAGTATATAAAACAATTAGATTACTAACATAAAGATCCTGCTAAGAGCAGGATTTTTTTTAGTTAAATTTCACAAATAATGACAAGTAATTCTTTTTATATTTGTGATCATTAAAATAAATAGATTATGTCAGACGATAAAAAAGTAATTTTCTCCATGAGTGGAGTGAATAAAATTTACAAGAGTAGTAATAAACAGGTTTTAAAAAATATTTACTTAAGTTTTTTTTACGGAGCTAAAATTGGAATTTTAGGTTTGAATGGTTCTGGAAAATCAACATTGTTAAAAATAATTGCTGGAATTGATAAGGAATATCAGGGTGATGTAGTATTCTCACCAAATTATACCGTTGGATATTTGTCACAGGAACCAGAACTGGATGATTCTAAAACAGTAATAGATATTGTAAAAGAAGGAGTTGCAGAAACAGTTGCAATTCTAGATGAATACAATAAGATCAATGATATGTTTGGGTTAGAGGAAGTATATTCAGATGCTGACAAAATGGATAAATTAATGGCTCAGCAATCAAATTTGCAAGATAAAATAGATGCTTTAAATGCTTGGGAATTAGATACACAATTAGAAATAGCCATGGATGCTCTACGAACTCCGGTAGGAGATACACCTATAAAGAACTTATCAGGAGGTGAGAGACGTAGGGTAGCACTTTGCCGACTTTTATTACAGCAACCAGATGTTTTATTACTAGATGAACCTACTAATCACTTAGATGCAGAATCTGTACATTGGCTGGAACATCATTTAGCACAATACAAAGGTACCGTGATTGCAGTAACTCATGATAGATATTTTTTAGATAATGTTGCAGGATGGATTTTAGAACTGGACAGAGGTGAAGGAATTCCATGGAAAGGAAATTATTCATCATGGCTAGAGCAAAAAACGGATAGAATGGCAAAAGAAGAAAAAACTGCTTCCAAACGTCAAAAAACTTTACAACGTGAGCTTGAATGGGTGAAAATGGCACCAAAAGGAAGGCATGCAAAATCAAAGGCTCGATTGTCAAGCTATGATAAATTAATGAATCAGGATCAAAAATTAAAAGAGGAAAAGCTAGAGATATATATACCAAACGGACCAAGATTAGGTAATAATGTTATAGATGCCATTGGTGTGTCAAAGGCATTTGGAGATAAATTGCTTTATGAAGATTTGAACTTTAAATTACCTCCAAATGGTATTGTTGGAATTATTGGTCCGAATGGAGCTGGTAAAACAACTATCTTTAAAATGATTATGGGAGAGGAAAAGGCCGATAAGGGGGAGTTTATTGTGGGGGAAACAGCAAAGATCGCTTATGTAGATCAAAGTCATTCCAATATTGATTCTAATAAATCGATCTGGCAAAATTTTTCCGATGAACAGGAATTAATTATGATGGGTGGTAAACAGGTTAATTCAAGAGCTTATCTAGGGAGATTTAATTTTGGAGGAGCAGAGCAAAATAAATTGGTTTCAGCCTTATCCGGAGGTGAAAGAAATCGTTTGCATCTTGCCATGACTTTAAAAGAAGAAGGAAATGTTCTATTGTTAGATGAGCCTACTAATGATCTGGATGTAAACACACTAAGAGCCCTAGAAGAAGGACTTGATAATTTTGCTGGTTGTGCCGTTATTATTTCACACGACAGGTGGTTTTTAGACAGAATTTGTACGCATATATTAGCCTTTGAAAGTGATTCACAGGTGTATTATTTTGAAGGTAGTTTTTCAGAATACGAAGAAAATAAAAAGAAACGTTTGGGTGGAGATTTAATTCCGAAAAGGATAAAATATAAAAAATTAATCCGATAAGTTTACTGATGAATTCAAAAGTAAAAAATATGCAAACAAAAGTATTATCAGATAACTGGTATACTTTAAATAAGATTGATTTTGATTATCAGCTAAAAAATGGAGAATGGGTAAGGCAATCCAGAGAGAGTTATGATCGAGGTAATGGCGCATGTATTTTACTTTATAATGCCCCTAAAAAAACTGTTATTCTAATCAAGCAGTTTAGAATGCCATCTTATGTAAATGGTAATGAATCCGGGATGATGATTGAAGTTTGTGCTGGGCTGTTAGATGGTGATGATCCGGAAACCTGTATCATAAAAGAAACAGAGGAAGAAACCGGTTTCAAGATAAATAATGTAAAAAAAGTTTTTGAATCCTATATGTCGCCGGGTGCAGTTACTGAGGTTATTCATTTTTTTATTGCAGAATATGATGATAGGATGAAGGTGAGTGAAGGAGGTGGTTTAGATATTGAACATGAAGATATTGAGGTGTTGGAATTTGATTTTGATGCAGCACTTGAGATGATAAAAAATGGAGAGATAAAAGATGCTAAAACCATTATGCTTTTACAATATGCACAAATGCAAGGTTTACTTGATCAATAGGTTTGTCGAATTGTTATAAAAAATCCAGTAAATATTTTCAGAAAAACTGTTTACTTTTTGCAATTTAAATCACAAAGAATAAAACGTGATTTTGGTACAAGAAGATTTTCTGCATTATTTATGGAAGTTTCAGTTTTTTACCCAAAAGAAATTGTTTACAACAGGTAGTGAACCCATCCAAATATTTATTGCAGGAGAGCATAATATAAATTCAGGTCCTGATTTTTTTAATGCAAAAGTTTTAATTGCTCATCAATTATGGGCAGGAAATGTAGAAATTCATGTAAAAGCTTCAGATTGGTATGTACATCAACACGAAAAGGATTCCAGTTATGATAATGTTATACTACATGTAGTTTGGCAACACGATGTTGATATTTACAGAGAAAACAATTCAGTTATTCCAACTCTGGAATTACAAAGATTTACTCCTCAAAGTTTATTGTTCAATTATCATCAATTGTTTTCAAAAAAATCAAACTATATTCATTGTGAGAATGATTTTTCAAAAGTAGACGAGTTTACTTTAAATAATTGGTTAGAAAAACTTTACATCGAAAAGTTAGTGCATAAATCATCTCTTATTGCAGAATTGTTGGTGCAAACAAAAAATGATTGGGAGGCTGTTTTTTTCAAACTTTTAGCAAAGAATTTTGGTTTAAAAGTAAATGGTGAGGCATTTTTAAATCTGTCAAATTCATTTAAATTTTCTATTCTTCGGAAGGAACAAAAAGATCTACAATACCTGGAAGCATTGTTATTTGGGCAAGCCGGATTATTACAGGCAGATCATCAAAGTAATTACTTTCAGGATTTAAAAAAAGAGTATCAATATTTATCTAGAAAATACAATTTAGACCCATTATATAATAATCAGTTTCAGTTTTTTAGGTTAAGACCTAATAATTTTCCAACCATAAGAATTGCACAGTTAGCTAATTTGTACTTTATACATAAAACCTTGTTTTCAAAAGTTTTAAATGTGAAGAACTTAAAAGATTATTATGCAATTTTTTCTAATGGAACTTCAGATTTCTGGAAAACGCACTATAATTTCAATGCCATTTCAAAAAGATCAGTAAAATCGCTTACAAAATCTTTTATTGACCTTTTATTGATCAATACTATTGTACCTTTATTATTTGTGTATGGTAAGAGATCAGCTAAATGGAATGAAGAGGAATTGTTTGCTTTGTTAAAGCAAATAAAACCAGAAAAAAATAATATTATTCGTGAGTTAAATAAATTGAATATCATTGCTAAAAATGCATTTGAAACACAGGCATTATTACATCTTAAAAGTGAATATTGTGACAAACACCTATGTATGCAATGTGCAGTTGGAAATGTTTTATTGAGAAAAATTTAAAGGTTTTAAAATTGAAAATGTATTAGAATTTTCAGAATAATAAAGCGATTATAATTTTAAATTATCAATAATTAAGTTTTTGTAATCAACAATACTTTGTTGAACAATTTCTCTTGCTACTTCGGCACTTTGGAATTCTCTAACTTCTACAGTCTTTTTTTCCAATTTTTTATAGTCTTCAAAAAAGCTTCTAAGTTCATTAATAAAATGTTTTGGCAATTCTGAGATATCATTATAATGATTTACACTCATATCATTTTCAGCAACAGCAATGATCTTATCATCATGTTCACCACCATCTAACATTCTCATTGCACCGATAACTTTTGCCGAGACAATACACATTGGTACAATTGCAATTTGAGATAGAATTAAAATATCAAGTGGATCATTGTCGTCACAATATGTTTTAGGAATAAATCCGTAATTGGCAGGGTAGTTCATAGATGCATACAAAACACGATCTAATTTTAATAATCCGCTATCTTTGTCTAATTCATATTTAGCTCTGGTATTTGGTGGAATTTCAATGATGCCATTTACAATATGTGGGACATTGGATCCTATATTAACAGTGTGCCAGGGGTTACTTGATTTTATTTCCATTAAAGTATTATTTATAAGTCGCGAAGTTAAATAAATTCTATTGTTTTTTATTATTAATTTTTCTTCTTTTTTAATTGAATTTTCCCAAATATTATTAATAGAACTCCAGTTATGGAAAGTATTCCACCAAATATTTCATAAGTTTTTGGAAACTGACCAAAATACAAATATGCTCCTAACAAAACAAAAAGTGATTTGCTACTCGATATAATAGATTTTTTGGAGAGATCAATATATTGTAATGCTAAAAGTCCGGTAACGGCTGTTAGGAATGGTCCTAAGATCGAGCCAATGAACAAATTTTTAAAAGCACTGGAAGAAATACTAAAACTTTGATGCGTATAGTACATAATGATCAAAGAGAAAATAAAAAGGAATATTGTACGATTAAGTGCAATAAGAACAGGGGAAAGTTCGGTTATGTATTTTTTTGATATTACGGAGACTGTTGAAAATAAAAAAGAGGAATAGATTATATATTGTGACCCGTCAATAAACATGTTTTTTATATTAGTACCACCCTTATAGCCAATGATAAACGCCCCTGAAATAGCAATTAATACACCAATGATCTCTAATTTATT
>JAUVCP010000175.1 GCA_030590765.1 Flavobacteriaceae bacterium
ATCCCCATAAGGGATAGTGTAAGTAACTTGGTTTCCATCCGTAAATGTAGTATGAACTATTGGTTCAAGACTCCCATTTCCTCCACCTGGATGTGGCCTTGTGTCTGGAAGTTCCCTCTCCACCCATATTTGAATATTTCCTTCTTCGGGTGTAAATCCATATTCTGAATAAATTGTAATAAACATATTACTGCCATCGTTACTTATAATAACATGTCCTGCATCAATATGTTGACCAGCCCACAGACAAACCTGTTTTATACCACATAAATCATCAGGAGGATCAGTAGATTCAGTAAATAGATATGATTCATTTACTGCTTCAAAAGTGATAGCTTCAGGATCAGTCGGATCCAATTGACTTTGTTCACACGAATAAAAGGATAGGGTAAAAATTAAAACGGCACTAAATAATAGTGTAATCTTTTTCATAATAAGGGGATTTAAAAATTAATAATCTATAAATGTACAAAAAAAAGTATTTCAAAACTTATAAAATACTTAATATTATCATAAACAGCATATCATATTTAAAACTAAAAATAGGATCAAAATACCCACCATTCGGCTTTTACACCAAAATAATAACCCCAACGCCGACTTCCTGTAAACTCCAGATATGGAGAATACAGAGATTCCATTGCATAATCATTATATCTTGCCAATGAAGCAACAAACCTTAAATGTGGCCGGACCCAGGTATCCCTCGCGCCTGTTGGGACATATACCGGTGCAACACTGAATTTAAGCATACTAGCCATGGGTTCTTCACCATCTTTTCTTTGTGAATAATGAATTTCACCCAAAAGGTGAAAGTAATCATTGATATAAAATTCATTACGCGCACCAATGGTAAAGTCAGTCTTTCTATTATACACTTCCCTGCCAAAATAAGTTTTTGATCTATGATTTGTATCAGCGGCTCCTTTGCTGTTTGTTAAAATCACATAAGCGTTAAGCGTATATCTGTCGGAAAAATTCAAAACCACATGATTGACCAAAGTCAAAGAATAAGCACCTTTAAAACTTAAAGAAATCGTATCTGGTGCTCCATAGGTAGCCCATGTTTTAGAAATACCACCATCCCCACCATTTGCGATACCTCTACCATATCTTAAAGTAAAATCATTAAATGAACCAGGAAGCAATTTCTTGATATTATGTTGATATCTGGCACCAAGAACCCAACCATGATCTGAAGGAAAATTTACTGTTTGCTCAATAGAATCTATTTCAACCTCCTGATCAGCATCTGCCATTCTATGGATTTCACCCAAAGCTGTAATACTATTATTTTCATTGATCTCAAAATCCTGTTCTGCAAGCAATACGGTTCTTTGTCGCATTGCGGTACTAGGTGTTCCTGTTTTAATATTTAAATAAAAATAGGGTGGTACGGTTGCTGTAGTATCTGTAGATGCAACAAAAATAGCTGCCAGTCGTGTTTTTTTAAATTCAATTCCAAAACCTTGTCCACTGTGGTCATTGAAGAAAAAATGGTCGGCAATATGAACATCCGGACCTCTATATAATCTGGCACCTACCCAGATGCTCAAGTCCTTTCCCATAATATTACGAGCTTCTACAAAAAGTTCCGGAACAGCAAAAGTTAAGCCTCCCAAACTGGTAGATGTACTGTTTCCAATGCTCGCCAGACTATTGGAATAGAAAGCAAACCTTGCCTGCGCAAATATCTCGGTACTATCTCCGTTTTTTGGGTGGAAATGAAAAGCCGGAGCTAACTCCAGATAATCTTGCTCTTCTAACCTACCTCCAATACTACCCATATTATTGAGATTCAATCTCCTCCCTATGGATCCTCCATTTTCATAGGACCAATCTACTCCTACCCTTCCATAAGATCCCAGAGATACATTTTTATTACTTACATTTTGATAGGATATTTGTGCATTTATAGAAGAAAGAAATAATAAAAAAGATAAAAATAGAATTGCCTTATATCTTAAAGAATAGAATTGAAAGTTCATACTTGGTTTGTTGGTTGTTAACCAAAAATACAAATAAAGCAGCAGATTTACAATAAACTAACAACGAAAACAGTCAGCTACCAATTGATTATAAAACTCAAAATTGAAGTTCTAAACAAATAATTATGCTTAATCCAACATCAATTCTTCTAAAAAAGGGTCAAGTGTTTTAAACATCCATAAATGTCCTTTTGCATTTGGATGCAAATAGTCTGGCATTAGGGTTTTATCAATTTCACCTGTCTCATCTAAAAATATTTCACCAATATCTTTATAGTATAAATTCTTATCTTTTGCGGGGAATTCTGACAGAAACTTATTGGTTTCTTTATTGATGTTATCACGGTAATTTGCTTTATAACCATAAGGGAAAATTCCAAGTAGGAGTATTTTAGTCTCAGGAAATTTTTTTCTGATAATTCGTGTGATTTTCCAAATAGCCTCTTGTAATTCCTTAGGTTGGGTAATGGTTAAAAAATGATTACCATCGGTATTATTAGTACCTATCAACAATAAAATAACTTTTGGTTTTGATTGATCCAGTTCTCCATTTTCTATCCGCCAGATTAAGTTTTCAGTCCTATCTCCACTAAACCCTAAATTCAATGCTCTATATTTATGAAGATATTCTCTCCAAACTTCATTTCTGTCAGAATAATCCAGTGTATGTAAAATAGAATTACCCAACAAAACTAATTGAGGGTTGATCATTGGAGCTTTTATTTTTTCTTCATGACGTTCTTGCCACCATTCAATATGTAGCCTATCCGTAGGTGTAAGAGCCGAATTTTGATCTTGAGAGTAGGTGTTGACAGTAACTAAAATCAGCAATAAGTGAAAAATGTATTTCATTTCAGGTAAATCTTCAAAAGTTCTTAATTAGTTGAGTAAATATATCATTTTCATAAAGATTCCCTAACAATATTAAGGCAATAAATTACATTTTCTGATCGCCTCACACAAACCTAAATTAGAAATTGAAACAACTGCGGATTGTCATTCAAATATTCGCCAAGAAAACCTAACCTTTCCATTCGCTCTATCAAGGGTTTAAAATCTGCTTTATTTTTTAACTCAATCCCTACTATAGCAGAACCTTGTGTACGGCTGCTTTTTTTTGTGTATTCAAAAAAAGCAATATCATCATTTTCGCCTAAAACATTAACAACAAACTCCTTTAATGCGCCTGCCCTTTGCGGAAACGGGACTATAAAATAGTGCTTTAATCCTTCAAAAAGTAATGACCTTTCTTTGATCTCTTCCATACGGGTTATATCATTATTTCCTCCACTTATGATACAAACCACATTCTTCCCCTTGATTTTCTTTTTATAATAGTCTAAAGCTGAAACGGACAAAGCTCCGGCTGGCTCAACTACAATCGCTTTTTCATTGTACAATTTTAATAATGTTGAGCATACTTTTCCTTCCGGAACTGTTATCACATCATCAATATAATTCTTGCAAATATCAAACGTAAGATCACCCATTCTTTTTACTGCTGCCCCATCTACAAATTTATCAATGGTCTTTAACTCTGTATTAGTTCCATTTTTAATCGAAACTTTTAAAGAAGGAGCCCCTTCGGGTTCAACCCCAATAATTTTAGTTTTCGGGCTTAGTTCTTTAAAAACGCTTATAACTCCAGAAACCAGACCACCTCCACCAACAGGAACAAAAATATAATCAATCTTTTCTTTTGCATCTTCCAGCAATTCCATTGCTAAAGTTCCCTGACCTGCAATGATTTTTTTATCATTAAATGGATGTACAAATGCAATTTTATTCTTTTCCGAAAAATTTTTGGCAATGGCAAAGCTCTCATCAAAAGTATCTCCAAACAATTTAACCTCCACATTGTCTTTACCAAACATTTCTACCTGTCGTATTTTTTGCATTGGTGTAGTGATAGGCATAAATATAACTCCCGAAATATTTAAAAAATGACAGGCCTGAGCAACTCCCTGGGCATGATTCCCTGCACTCGCACAAACTACACTTTTAACATGTTCATCAACCACGAGACCTTTTATTTTATTATATGCACCCCGTATTTTATAAGAACGTACTCTTTGAAGATCTTCTCTTTTAAAGAATATATTTGCCTGATAATTTTCAGAAAAATTCAACATTTTTATCAATGGAGTATGTTTTACCAACTCTTTGATATTTTGTTGTGCTCTTTCAATTTCTCCTAATGAAATTTTATTATTTGATGTGTTCATAGACCTGTAAATCAATTTTATAAATATAATAAAAAAACCACCGAATTCTTTAAAAGAAATCGATGGTAGAATTCAAATAAAACTAATGTTCTAAATTATACAACCTTTATCATAGCTGTCATTGCTTCTCGTAATTCATCTCCAACGATCTCAACCGGATGAAAACGAATTTGCTCATTCACAGCGATCAACTCCTGATTATCAACACCATTGTCTTGTCCTTCTCCAAATTTTTTCCCAATTACATTGGAATCAATTTTCTTCATAAAATCACCCAATAATGGTTTACAAGCATGATCAAATAAATAACAACCATATTCTGCTGTATCAGAAATTGTAGCATTCATTTCATATAATTTTTTACGAGCAATTGTATTTGCGATCAAAGGTGTTTCGTGCAAAGATTCGTAATAAGCAGACTCTTCAATAATTCCTGCTTCGGTCATAGTTTCAAATGCCAGTTCAACCCCTGATTTTACAAAAGCAACCATCAATACTCCATTATCAAAATATTCCTGTTCAGGAATCTCTTCATCCATTGCTTTTGTTTTTTCAAAAGCAGTTTCACCGGTTGCAGCTCTCCAGGTTAAAAGATCTTTATCGTCATTAGCCCAGTCTTTCATCATATTTGTTGAAAATTCACCAGAAATAATATCATCCATATGTTTGTGAAACAAAGGACGCATGATCCCTTTTAATTCTTCAGCCAAACTATTTGCTTTAATTTTTGCAGGATTTGACAAACGATCCATCATGTTGGTAACACCACCATGCTTTAAAGCTTCTGTAATGGTTTCCCAGCCATACTGAATTAATTTTGCTGCATAAGCAGGTTCTATTCCTTTTTCTACCATCTTGTCAAAACTTAAAATAGATCCTGTTTGCAAAACACCACATAAAATGGTTTGTTCACCCATAAGATCTGATTTTACTTCGGCCACAAAAGAAGATTCTAAAACACCTGCTTTATCACCACCAGATGCAACGGCATAAGCCTTTGCCTGTTCTAATCCTTTTCCTTCCGGATCATTTTCAGGATGCACTGCAATTAAAGTTGGAACACCAAATCCGCGTTTATATTCTTCTCTTACTTCAGACCCAGGTGATTTTGGTGCTACCATGATCACAGTAATATCCTTACGAACCTGCATTCCCTCTTCAACAATATTGAAACCATGAGAATAGGCTAATGTTGAGCCTTGCTTCATGTGAGGCATAACCGCGGTAACAGCTGAAGTATGTTGCTTATCAGGCGTTAAATTTAATACTAAATCAGCTTGTGGAATTAACTCGTCGTAAGTTCCCACAGTAAAGCCATTTTCCGTAGCCCACTGCCA
>JAUVCP010000242.1 GCA_030590765.1 Flavobacteriaceae bacterium
TGGCAGTATAATACCCTTCTGTGACCAAAGAAAGCCTTTCTTTTAAGAATTTTTTAAATGAATTAAGAACCTTTCTGATATGTTTTTTCTTGTTCTCTGAATTTATAGCTGGTTTTAAATGATCAAGTTCTTTTTCTATTGAATCCAATTCTTTAGGAGATGAATTTCTGTTTTTTAGATCAGTAAGAATTGCAATAAAGCTTGTGTAGATATTAATTTCAGATTTTTTTACTGTCTTACTTAATAAATTTTCTAGAAGATCAATGGCTCCTTTTAATTCCATAAAATTAGGATCTTTAGGATTAGTTGTCTTAAAATTTAGATTGCTACAGAAAATTTGTTTAATTTGAAATTTAGTTTTTCAATCATTCGATTTAATAAACTTAATAGATGTTGTATTTACACAATACCTTTTTCCTGTTGTTTCTTTTGGACCATCATCAAAAATATGACCTAAATGACCCTCACATGTAGCACAGGTAATCTCAGTTCTAACCATATCTAAAGTCATGTCTGAGTTAAAATGAATTGCTCCTTTTATGGCATCATCAAAACTTGGCCATCCACAATGAGATTCATATTTGGAGTTCGATTTAAAGAGCTGGGCATTACAGGCTGCACAAAAATAAGTTCCTTTGTCAAAAGTATTTGTATATCCGAAATCACCAGGTCTGTCTGTACCTTTTTCACGTAGAATATGATATTGTTGCGGACTTAGAATTTCTTTCCATTCCGCATCGGTCTTGTTTAGTTTTTTATTCATTTTGGTATTTTCTTGAGCTATTAGAGAGAAGTTTATTAATAAGAAAGCTAGTATAATAATTTTTTTCATTGTATAAAATCTATAATTCGTTGAATGACGATATTATCCTTAAAAATTTTATGATGACCCAATCCATTTGTCATCAATAGTTCACCATTTTTAAGATTTTGACGAATTGTAATTGCACTACTTACAGGTACAAATTTATCTTCACTATCGTGTATGACTAGTGTAGGGATATTTACATTTTGTGCAGCATTGTAAGATGAATATTCTTCTATATTTACATTATACTTTTCATAAAACAGTTTCTCCAATTTTTTTGCAATGATCGGTTTTAACTCTATTTTTTCAACAAATTGTTGTGTTATCTGCCTAATGGAATTGTCTGCACCAATGAGTACCAGTTTTTTAATATCCAAACCTTTTGCAACCGCATTTAATAAGGACATTGCACCAAATGAATGCCCTATGGCGGCATCAAACGGACCATATTCTTTATTAATTTGATGTATGGTTTCAATAAAATCTGTAATGACAGTTGTTTTTCCGGATGATAAACCATGTGCCGGTCCATCAAAGGAAACAACCATCATTTTATTTTCTAAAATTTTATCTGCCAGTTGGTATAGTTGTGTGCCTCTTCCTGCCCATCCGTGAACAATAAGAATTTTTTTCTTTGAAAATCCATAGCGATACACCATGACTTTTTTATCTATAGAGTCTATTTCAAAAAGTTCGTTCTTAGCACTATCTCTCATCATTAGTTCCCTTTCTGGAATTTTAAATTTTAGTGGTGTTCCAAAAATCTTAGCAGCAAATTTGGTTACCAAATTTGTATTGATAGTCTGTAAAAACTTTCCTGTCAACAGAATAGACTTTGGAACTTTGAATGAATTTATATTATTAGTAATTTTTGGTTTCATATTCACAAATCTAATTATTTTTTTAATGAGACTATTGTTTTAAGATTAAATCATTTAAATAATCTTTTACATTATTTGAAAGTAAAAAAATTGTACATTGTCAAAGCAAATTTTATATAGCTTATTTAAATTGATACTTCAAAAAGGAGATAAAAAATTAATAAATAGTTGGGCCTTTTATGATTGGGCTAATTCTGTTTATTCACTGGTTATAAGTACAGCAGTTTTTCCTATTTATTATGAAAGTGTTACACAAACCGAAAGTGGTTTGGTTTCTTTTATGGGTATGGAATTAGATAATACTACTTTATATACCTATGCCTTATCCTTTTCTTTTTTAGTTGTTGCTTTTATCTCTCCGATATTGTCAGGTATAGCAGATTATGTAGGGAATAAAAAAGATTACATGAAGTTTTTTTGTTATTTCGGGGGTATATCTGTAATGATGTTGTATTTCTTTAAAGGAATTGACACACTTTGGATAGGTATTGTGTTCTCTATTTTTGCAAGTATTGGATTTTGGGGAAGTTTAGTTTTTTATAATGCCTATTTGCCAGAGATTGCCTTCAATGACCAGCAGGATATGGTTAGTGCAAAGGGTTTTATGTATGGATATGCCGGTTCCGTTATATTATTGCTGTTTAATTTGTCAATGGTTATAAAACCAGATCTATACGGAATTGTTGATAGCTCTTTGCCAGCTAGAATTTCGTTTTTATCGGTTGGAATTTGGTGGATGGGATTTGCGCAATATACTTTTAAATATTTACCAACTAATTCAACCAAAAAAAAACCAAAGAACAATTACCTTTTTCAAGGTCTTAAAGAATTGTTGAAAACAATGAAAGAATTAAGGGATCAACCTGTTATGCTAAATTTTTTAGCCGCATTTTTTTTGTTTAGTGTTGGTGTACAGTCTATTATTCTTTTAGCAACAATTTATGGAAAAACAGAAATAGGATTGGAAACTAGCAGTTTAATATTGACTATTATCATTATTCAATTAGTTGGTATTTTTGGTGCGTATTTTTTTTCAAAGCTGTCAGATAAAATAGGAAATATTTTAACTCTAAAAATTACAATAATCATTTGGGCCTTATCAAGTTTAAGCGCTTACTATTTAGAAAAGGGTGATCCTGATGTGCAATTAAAGTTTTATATTATTAGTGGTTTTATTGGTTTGGTATTAGGTGCAATTCAATCATTATCGAGGTCTACATTTTCAAAATTATTACCACCGGATACAAAAGATAATACAACCTATTTTAGCTTTTTTGGATTTATAGAGAAAATTGCAATTGTTTGGGGAACATTTATTTTTGGATTTACCATTGCCATTACAAATTCAATGAGAACATCCATTTTACTTTTAACCATTTTCTTTTTCTTGAGTTTTATAGTTTTAAGCTTTATGAAAAAGACAGAATATGTAAAATAGTATCGTCATTTTTACCAGTAAATTGATCATTAAATGGAGAATAAGTTTGATTTTATAATTGTTGGTGGTGGTATAGTAGGAACTGCTACCGCATATAAGCTTCAATTGAAATTCCCGAAAAAAACTATTGCCATCCTAGAGAAGGAGAATGAATTAGGAAAACATCAAACAGGTAGGAATTCGGGTGTAATTCATTCCGGTATTTATTATAAACCCGGTTCACTCAAAGCATTGAACTGTAATGATGGCAGGCATCAATTGGTTGATTTTGCTAAAAAGTATCATATTGAACATGATATTTGTGGAAAAATAATTGTTGCCACCAATAAGAGTGATATACCTGTTTTAGAAAATATATTTGAAAATGGGGTAAAAAATGGTACAGAAGGGATTACTTTTTTAGATTCAGAAGAAATTATAAATAAGGAACCTTTTATAAAAGGAGATAAGGCAATTTGGGTTCCAACCGCAGGAATAATTGATTATGTTGCTGTTTCAAAGAAATTTATAGAGATCATTGAAAGTATTAATCCAAAGAGCAGACTCTTCTTGAATAATGAAGTTTTAGAGATTTCAAGTCGTAATAAAAAGATTATATTAAATACCAATCAGCATGATTTCTCTACAGAAAAGGTTATTATTTGTGCAGGTTTGCATTCCGATAGGATAGCAAAAACAGATAATCTTTCCTTGCAAATGCAAATTGTTGGATTTAGAGGTGATTATTATAAATTCAGGAAAGAAGCAAAACATAAGATCAACAATTTAGTTTATCCGGTTCCTGATCCGAAATATCCTTTTTTAGGAGTTCATTTTACACCTATGGTAAATGGAGATATTGAATGTGGTCCAAATGCGGTATTTTCTTTCAAACGTGAAGGTTATAGTAGAACAGATTTTAGTTGGAAAGATACTTTTGAGGCTTTTTCATTTATCGGTACCTGGAAATTATTTGCAAAGAACTGGCAAAAAGGAATGGAAGAATATAAAAGGGCTTTCTCTAAAAAATTATTTGTAAAAGAATTACAAAAATTAATGCCCGATATTTCTGATGAGGATGTTGTGTTTTCACGATCAGGGGTTAGAGCACAGGCTGTTGATCAAAACGGAGATATGGTTGATGATTTTAAGATCATCAAAAATGGCAGTATCACCCATGTGATCAATGCTCCTTCACCTGCAGCAACAGCTTGTATGGCCATTGCAGATGAGATCATTTCAAAGGCATTTGAAATTAATCTTTCTAATAAAGATGTAACCCTGGATCAGGGAGATTGTTGCTACTATACTTCTGAATAAAAAAAGTCCTCAAAAAAATATTTTTTGCTATACTTCCTTTTGAATATGAACATCCATTTGGGGGAAAGGAATCTGAACACCTGATTTACCAAAGGTTTCATACACCTTTTCATTCATATCAAAAAACACACCCCAATAATCAGCTGATTCAACCCATAATCTGAAGGTTAAATTCACAGAGCTATCTGCTAATTCGGTTACACCAATAAAAGGTGCAGG
>JAUVCP010000060.1 GCA_030590765.1 Flavobacteriaceae bacterium
AAGACATGAAAAAAATAACAAAGCAAACTTATATAGATTGGTATAAAGACATGCTGTTTTGGAGGAAATTTGAAGATAAACTGGCAGCTGTTTATATTCAACAAAAAGTGAGAGGTTTTTTGCATTTGTATAACGGGCAGGAGGCTGTACTGGCAGGTGCTTTACACGCCATGGATCTTAGTAAAGATAAAATGATCACGGCATATAGAAATCATGTTCAGCCAATTGGTATGGGAGTTGATCCTAAGCGTATTATGGCCGAATTATATGGTAAAGAAACCGGTACTTCACATGGCATGGGTGGTTCTATGCATATTTTTTCAAAGGAAAAAGGTTTTTATGGAGGTCACGGTATTGTAGGTGGTCAGATCCCATTAGGTGCTGGAATTGCTTTCGCAGATAAATACCATGACAGAAAAGCAGTAACACTAACTTATTTTGGTGATGGCGCAGCACGTCAGGGTTCTTTACATGAAACTTTTAATATGGCAATGTCATGGAAATTACCTGTTGTTTTTATAGTAGAAAATAATGGTTATGCAATGGGTACTTCGGTTGAAAGAACGGCTAACCATACAGATATCTGGAAATTAGGTTTGGCTTACGAAATGCCTAGTGAACCAGTTGATGGAATGAATCCAGTAGCTGTTGCAAAAGCTATGGATAAAGCTATTTCACATGCAAGAAGTGGAAAAGGACCATATTTTTTAGAGATGAAAACCTATCGTTACAGAGGTCATTCAATGAGTGATGCTCAAAAATACAGAACGAAAGCAGAAGTTGCAGAATACAAAAAAATTGATCCTATTTCTCAGGTACTAACAGTGATACAGGATAAGAAATACCTTACGGCTGAAGAAATTCAAACAATAAATGAAGATGTAAAAGCAAGAGTAACAGCATGTGAAAAATTTGCTGATGAATCTCCATATCCGAAGAAACAACAGCTATATGACATGGTGTATGAGCAAGAGGATTACCCGTTTTTGAAGCATCGTCTTTAAGTTTAAATTATTAAATTATTTCAAAAAAGAATATTATGGCTGAAATTATAACCATGCCCAGATTAAGCGATACAATGACCGAAGGTGTTGTTGCATCCTGGCTTAAAAATATTGGAGATACAATTGTTGAAGGAGATATATTGGCCGAGATTGAAACAGATAAAGCCACCATGGAGTTTGAATCTTTTCATGAAGGTACGTTGCTTTATATTGGTGTTAAAAAAGGAGAAACGGCTAAAGTTGATTCTTTACTTGCTATCATTGGTGAAAAGGGTGAAGACGTTTCGGGTTTGATCAATAGTAGTTCTTCTGCTGTGAAAGCAGAAGAAAAAGTAGAGGTGGTAGAAAAAGAGGAAGTAAAGGTTGAAGAATCTTCTTTAGATATTGCAATCCCGGAAGGAATTGAAATTATAACCATGCCCAGATTAAGTGATACCATGGCAGAAGGTACCGTTGCAAAATGGTTGAAAAACATAGGAGATGTTATTGAGGAAGGTGAGATTATCGCTGAAATAGAGACTGATAAAGCAACAATGGAGTTTGAGTCATTCCATAATGGAACACTTTTATATATTGGTGTAGCAGAAGGTGAATCTGCCAAAGTTGATTCTGTTTTAGCAATAATTGGTAAAGAAGGAACTGATGTTTCAAAGTTTGTTGAATCTATTGGCACCGGTTCAAAAAGCGTTGAAACTGAAGAGGTAAAGAAAGTTAAACCTGCTCAAACAAAGAGTATAACATCACCAGCAATTGTAAGCAATATTGCAAAATCAGTAGTTAAAAGGAGTAATTCTGATGGCAGGATTATAGCTTCACCATTGGCTAAAAAACTAGCCAAAGAAAAGAGTATTGATCTGCAATATGTACAAGGCACTGGTGAAGGAGGAAGAATTATAAAAAGAGACATCGAAAACTATTCTGCTCCTGTGGGAGGGAATGCTCAAGCAGCATTTGTTCCTTCCGGACAAGAAAGTTTTGAAGATATTCCAAATTCGCAAATGCGTAAGGTAATTGCCCGCAGATTGGGTGAGTCAAAATTTACTGCACCTCATTATTACCTGAATGTTGAATTTAATATGGATAATGCTATAGCATTTAGAGAGCAATACAATTCTATTCCTGACACAAAAATATCATTTAACGATATTGTTGTAAAAGCAACAGCTTTGGCTTTGAAACAGCACCCGCAAGTAAATTCACAATGGTTTGATGATAAAATGAGATTAAATCATCATGTTCATATTGGTGTTGCAGTGGCTGTTGAAGATGGTTTAGTTGTTCCTGTACTGAAATTCGCAAATGAGCAAAATTTGACTCAAATTAATGTCCAGGTTAAAGATTTTGCCGGAAGAGCCAGAGATAAAAAATTAGCATTGGATGAAATGGAAGGAAGTACTTTCACTATTTCTAATCTGGGAATGTTTGGTATTACTGATTTTACTTCGATCATCAATCAGCCAAATTCAGCAATTTTATCGGTAGGAGCCATTGTACAAAAACCGATTGTAAAAGAAGGTAGTATTGTTGTGGGTAATACCATGAAGCTTACCTTGGCTTGTGATCATAGAACGGTTGATGGAGTAACAGGAGCTTTATTCTTGCAAACTCTAAAAGGTTTTATTGAAAATCCTGTAACGATGTTGGTTTAAATAACTGTTAGCCATTATAAATAATAAATAACCATTCACCTAAAGTGAATGGTTTTTTTGTTAAGAGGATTATTTTCTATTTTAATGAACTCTATTTGTTTGCATTTATAGCAAAAGCATCCACAGGATTTTCAAATGCAATAAAAATGATACAAGGATCGGCATCACCACATTTTGCAGTGTGAGGTTTTTTTGATGGCCCATAAGCATATGATCCTACTTTCATAACTTGTGTGGTTTCATCTTCATAAGTTACTTATAATTCTCCTGATAAAAGGATCATTCTTTCCGGAGAATTATGCCAATGATTTGGAATTGTTGAATTGGCTTTTACTTTAAATAAAACATCCACATTAGGTTTTGATGGGTCGCCATGCAATACAGCAATATTGCATCCTTCAGGCATAAATGAAGGACATGGACCCCATTGGATATCTTTGTCATATATGGTTTTTACAACTGATTTTTCAGCTACAAAATCAAGGGATTGCTGAGAAGAAACTGTAAAAGATATGGTTAGAACTGTAATAAATAATAGAGTTTTTAATTTTGATATTTTTGTTAGATTTTTCATCATAGTAGTTTTAAGAGTTGAATTTATTTTTTAGGTTGTATATTCTGATTCACTCGGAATAAATTATTTGGATCATATTTTCTTTTGATCTCACTTAATCTTTCGTAATTGTGTTTGTAACTTGCTTGTACACGTTCCTGACCTTCTTCCATCATAAAATTGGAATAAGCACCTCCTGAAGAGAATGGGTGTGTAGCATCAAAATAATCTTTACACCATTGGGTAATCTTATTTGCATTAGCAGGATCCGGATCAACTCCAACAATAACTCCTGCATATTTGGCGTCTCTGTATGCCCAGGGAGTTTCTTCTTTCCCAACCCTACTTGCTGCTCCACTTATTGGATATAAATGCATTTGAGATAGAGGAGTAGGAATATTTGTTCCAAATTCTTTATGCACTTTTTGAAGTTCGGGTACCAATTCATTGAAAAAATCTGCTCTCCAATACCATTGAAAACCGGGCGGTAATAAGCCATCAAATAAAGTTTGAACTGTAGGGTAGGGCATTTCAAATACATGTTCAAAGAAAGGATTCATTTCTAGTATTGGTTTGAAAACTTCTTCGGCTTTTTCAAGATTTCCTACATAACACCAAACTATTCCACAAAAATGTTTATTGTGTAAATGATCAGGGAAAGGAGGTCCTGGTATTACCATGGTTGTAATAAAACCGTTTAATTCATCTGGAGAATTGTTTATAAAATCATGATACCAACTCATTATTTCTTCTGTTTTTTCGATAGGCCAAAGAGTTGGTCCACCAAACACCATTTTTACATCATGTGCCTGAAATTTGAACGAAGTAACAATTCCAAAATTTCCACCACCGCCGCGAATTGCCCAAAAGAGGTCTTGATTTTGATTGGCACTTACGGTAACAAATGATCCATCAGCAAGAACCATATCTGCTTCTAATAAATTATCAATTGTAAGTCCGTATTTTCTTGATAAATGCCCAACTCCGCCACCTAATGTCAAGCCTCCAACTCCTGTTGTAGAAATGATACCGGCAGGTACAGCAAGACCAAAAGGATGGGTAGCATGATCTACTTCACCCCAGATATTACCACCTCCAACACGAACTGTTTTTTCGGTTATGTCAACCCGTACAAATTTGAGTCCGGATAGGTCAATCACCAATCCATCATTACAAAGCCCGAGTCCACCACCATTGTGCCCACCACCTCTTACGGCAATTAATAAACTATTTTCTCTTCCAAAATTTACACAACTGATCACATCAGCCACATCCACACATTTTACAATGAGACCCGGATGTTTATCGATCATTCCATTATAAATTTTTCTTTCTTCATCATAGCTTTTATCTGTCGGAAAAACTATTGTACCTCTAATTTGAGATGCAAACTCTTCCAGTGTAGATTTACCTAGGGTTTTTACTGTTTGTTCCATAATTATTTTTTTAGTTAATGTAATTAGTTCAAAACTACATATTTATAAAAGGCAGTAACTCTACATTTGGATCAAATAATCATAATTTTGATTCAATAATGTCAAAATACATTGATATGCAATCCATTAAAATCGAATTTAAAATGTAAAACAAAAAATTCAAAATAGCTACAAAAGGTTTTATTTCAAATAGTTGGAAGGGAGTATTCCATAGGTTTCAAGAAAGCATTTTGAGAAATAGGAAGGACTATTAAAACCGGTCTCAAATGCAATTTCAGATATATTGTTCTCATTCTTATTTAATAAAGAAATGGCTTTATCTAATCTATATTCTTTAATGAAAGTATTTGGTGATTTACCTGTGAGAGATTTCAATTTTCTATACAATTGAGATTTGCTAAGACCTAAATATTTTCCGAAATCATCTACTTTAAAATTAGTTTTGTTCCATGTTTTTTCAATAAAATCCATCAAATGATTAAGAAATTTCTCCTCAGTTGGATTTAAAATACTTATCATTTCTTTGTCTATCGAAGAATTTAAATTTTCAATCTCATATAGGTCATTAACTTCTGAGGAAACAACAATTACTCCTCTGGCAACATCGCACATTCTTTCGGCTAGACTTATCGTATCTTCAAAAATCCCTTCTTTATCAGTTACAGGGACTCCACTGTTTAACCCAATGTTTAAACTAATTCCTGAATTTATTTTCTCATCAATATTCTTTTTAAAATATTTTTGGATTTCAAGAGCTGCCATAATAGCATTAGAAACGGTAAAAAAAGAGCTTAAATAACTTTTTGATTCATTTTTCACAACTCTTCCTTCAAAACGCTTGGTTATGCTACAAATAGATTTATTAAGATTGGATAATAATGCATTATTGATCTTGTTCTTTCCAAATAAAGAATCTTTTACACTAATGATCATTAAAATCCTAAAAGCTGGTTCATTGATGATATTCAATTTTGTGTTCATTGCCTTTTCAGGATCAACAATTCTTCCTAAGAATGTTTCTAAAAAGGTAGCATCAACTTCGATGATCTCTGAAGGAACACCACCATGAGCATGGTCATGCATTTTTTTAATAGCGCCTTTATCAGGAGCTTCTATAAGGCAAAAACCTAGTTTTTTTTTATCATCAAACCAATAAGTAAATCCACGACAGCCAAATTCATGCTGTACTTTTAGATCCATTTGGTGCATTTCGGCAACATGCTCAGCAGTAATTTCATCAGGCATATCGTGTCTATCCAAATAAATAGGCATATAGAAAATGTATAATTAGTTAGTAGTAGTATTGTAATATTTGTTACTAATATACTATATTTTTATCAAATAGTAAATGTTGATCTATTTGGATGATTTGATCTGGTTCCAGATCTTGATTTCATCATCGTAAGTTAAACCCTCTTTAACTTCAACATCGAGTCCGTCACTTACCCCTAGTATAATATCTTTTCTTTCAAATTTTTTCTCACCTGTTTTAATTTCAACGAATGGTTTTTTTGTTTTTGGATCAAATTGAACCAAGGCTTCTTTTACTGTTAGTACACTGTCTACTTTTGCTAAAATAATAGATGCATTTGCACTAAGTCCAGCCCGGATAAAAACAGAATCTTGTTTTTTAAGAGTCGCTTTTATTTCAAATTGAATTGCACCATTATCTAATTTTCCTTTCGGAGCAATATAATCTAAAACAGCATCAAATAGTACATTTTCAATGGCACCAACTGTAATTTCAAGTGGTAATCCTTCTTTGATCTTACCAACTTCTGATTCATCTACCTTTCCTTCAAAGATCATTTTATTGACATCTGCCAAAGTAGCAATAGTAGTTCCTTCATTAAAATTGTTACTTTCAATTACTTGGTTTCCAACTTCAACGGGCATTTCTAAAACCATTCCGGAAACGGTTGATCTGATCAAGGTGTTGGCAGATTTCCCAAGTCCTTTGGTTGATCCGGTTTTAACAATATCATAGTTTTGATTTGCGGCATTGTAGGTTTGCAATGCCTGCCGGTAAGTTACCTCTGCACGTTCCAGTTCTTGTTTAGAAATTACTCCTTTATCAAACAAAGATCTTTGACGATCAAAATTACGTTTTTCATTGTCTAATGAAATTTTTGCAGAATGGATTGAATTTTTAGCATTATTCAAAGAAGATAAATTTGGAATGATCTTAATTTTTGCGATCAGATCATTTGCTTTTAGCAGATCACCACCTTCCACATAAATCTCTTCAATAATTCCAGAAATATTAGGTTTAATTAAAACTTCTTCCAAGGGTAAAATACTTCCTGTTGCCACCGTTTTTTTGATAATCGTTTTCTTACTTGGTTTTTCTGTTTTGTAAACTACAGGGTCTTCTGCATTTTTTTTATATAAATAATACATAGCTCCTGAAAAAGAAACTGCGATCAAGATTAAAACAAAAATGGTTACTGTTTTTTTCATGCGTTTTTATTTAATTTTATTTAAATTTATTATTAAGATCTAAGTGCATCAACCGGTTTTAATTTAATAGCTGTTTGAGCAGGTATTAATCCAGCTAACAAGCCGGAAACTAATAGAATAACTAATGCCGATACGATTACTCTTAAATTAACACTTGGATTAGCAAACATATCAATTGGTCCGCTCATGTCAAGTATATAATTGAGTATATATATCAATAAAGCTCCAAAAACTATTCCTGCCATTCCGGATATAATAATTAGAAATACGGATTCTGCTAAGATCTGACTTCTAATATCTCCTGGTGAAGCTCCTAATGCTCTTCTAATTCCAATTTCTTTTGTTCTTTCTTTAACTACAATAAGCATAATATTACTTACGCCGATCACACCCGATAATAACACCAAAATACCAACAAAGTACGCAATGACTTTAAGTGCCATAAACAAGTTTTCTACTTTTCTGTATTGTTCATACAGATCAAAATGACCGATTGCTCTTTCATCGTCAGGATGAATTTTATGATTCTTTTTTACAATATCAAATATTTTATCTTTGATATCAGTTATGGGAGTTCCGTCATTTGCAGTTATTGCCATCCAACCAACTCTGTCACCCATATTAAAAGCCTGAGAAAAGGAAGTAAACGGAATGTAGATCTGTTTTTGATCTTCTTCTCCATTACCGCCTGAAGCTTTTTTCTTGTAGGTGCCAATAACCATAAAGTTTACACCCTGAATTTTTATATAGGTTCCAATAGGTGATTCGCCTTTTTCATATAAGCCACTTTGCACTCCTTCACCTATAATCGCCACTTTTCTTTTTTCATCTATATCACCATAATTGATAAACCTGCCGGAAGTAATATCCATTGGATCCTGATTGATGATCTCTGGGTAATCACCATATACATTATATGCTCCAGTATTTAAACCTCTTACTACATTGTTTGCTCCGTTAAAACCACCAAGCTGATTTCGTGGTGAAATAAATCTTAGATCAGGTACATTTTGTCTGACGTCTGCCACATCACTTGTTCTATAATTAAATCTTCTTCCTTTTGACATACCCTGGTAAGATTTGGATACTCTGCGTGTCCACATAAACATGGTGTTGGTAGCGATATCTCCAAAATCCTGTCTGATGCCATTTTCAAGACCTTTTCCAGCAGACAACAGTAATATCAGAATAAAAATTCCCCAGAAAACACCGAATGCAGTCAATAAAGTTCTCAACCAGTTACTGGTAAGCACTTCTAATATTTCGCTCCATCTATCTCTGTTAAACATAATTTATTCGTCTTTTAAGGCTTCAATTGGTAGGATATTTGCAGCTCTCCATGCAGGAATAAATCCAGCTAAGGAACCGGCAATAACTAGTAAAACAACCATTGTAAGTGCGATTCTGAGATCAACAGATGGATTTAAAATATAATCAACTTCAACATTTGGCCCTACTATCTCTAACAAGCCCATACTTAAAAATAGGCCTATAAAACCGGCAATGGTAGTCACAAAAATAGATTCTTTCATAATCATACTAATAATTGACCATGGTTTAGCGCCTAATGCTTTTCGAATTCCTATTTCTCTGGTACGTTCCTTTACAATGATCAACATGATATTACTAACTCCAACAACACCGGCTATTATGGTACAGATACCAACGAACCAGAAAAAAAATGCAATACTATTGGTTAATGTATAAAACCTCTTTGCTTCATCTAACATATTATGAACATTAACTGCACTATTATCATCTGGTGAAACAGTATGTGCCTGTTGTAAGTATTGTTTTATTTCTTTGGTGAATATTTGAGAAGCTGCAAATGTTTTTTTAAAGCTTTCTTCTGGTTTTAGAGTAAAACCCATACTATTAATTCTATTTTTTCCGTTGAAAACAGTTTGTGCTGTTGAAATTGGAATAAATAATCTATTTTCTTCTCTTTCTCCAGCTTCATCGGTGTATACACCAACTATCTTAAAATTAATACCTGCCAGCTGAAGGTACTCATGAAGAGGATTCTCAACATTTTTAAGTAATTCTCTTTTTATTTTACTGCTAATAATT
>JAUVCP010000227.1 GCA_030590765.1 Flavobacteriaceae bacterium
TTTTTATTATTCAATATTCCGTATAAAATCAAATAAGAGGTCTCTTCTTGATAACTAATTTCAAATTGAATATTTTTCAATAATTTTCCATTATTCTCATAGAGATCTATCGGAAGGTAAACACGTTCATCTTTTATCAACTCTTTGTTATCAGTTGCTTTAAGTTTAAAAAGCTTTTTGCTAAAAGGGTCGAATACAATTTGATCTGCAGGTATTTTTAATATAGGAAAATCACTTCCTTCCAATGATTTGAATTTAGGTATGAACCTTCCTTGATCATCAATTATTCCGACCGGTCTTTCGTTATATTTTGACGAATATCCACCGACAATTATTTCATTATCTTCTTCGTATACCCTGCCATCCCATATAGATATAGCTTGATTATAAGATCGATACTTTGTGTTTTTCCCAATATAAAAATCCAAATTAAACAAGCTTGCTTTTTTCTTTATCTGAACTTTTCCATTTTTCTCTACCAGGTCATCCTTTAATATACTTACAATAAAATATGGATTGGATAGAATCTTTTCATTATTAGGGTTTAACCCATTTCTCTTTAAAAAAACCTCATGAGATTTATCCCCGTTTTTGTCCAGATATCTGCTTTGTAATACCTCTATCAAGTTTTTTTGAAATAATCTGGACTCTTGAATCTGTCCGTTTAAATTATTGTCTTGTGCATTGGAATTAAAGGCAATAAAAAGAAATATCAAATTAATAAGTAATCTATTTTGCATCAATTTTTTATTTAATTAGTTATCCTAAAAATGAGTTTTCTTACTATGACCCATAGTAAAAAATTCAAATGTATGTTCTTAACAATAATAAAACTTCGTGCATTCTGCTTTAAATACGTTAATTATTCACCATATTCTAATCAATTATAACCCTTTCCTATAGTATAATTCCCTGTAAATATGATAAAACAGCATAAATTGTCAGTATTAAACATTTTGAATATAAGTATCTGTCAACAGAGAATAGTTATCTATAATACGATCTGCATTTGTAAGTTTATTCGGATTCTCTGTATTTGGAATAGCAATACATTTCATTCCTGCTTTTTTTGCAGATTGAATTCCATTTTCAGAATCTTCAATTACCAGACAGCTCTTACAAGCTACATTCAATTTATCAGCAGTTAAAAGATATGGTTCAGGATCTGGCTTACCTTGTAACACATCTTTGGAAGTTACAATTACTTTAAAAAGATCTTTTATTCCTAACTGATTTACAACAACCTGAACCTCATCAAAAGTCGAACTGGAGGTTAGTGCAAGTATATATTTTTTATGAAGTTTTTTAATCAATTCAATAATGCCAGGAAATACTTTTAAATTTCCTTGAATTAATTTTTGATATTGAACTGATTTTTTAGCGATCAGATCTTCAACATTCAAAATATGAATATCAAATATTTTAAACAGATCTTTAAATGCTACAATATCGGTTCTCCCCAAACAAAATTTTCTATAATTCTCTGATGACAAATCAATTCCTAAGCCGTTGAAGACCTCCTTAGTTGCTAATTCATGAATATCCTCATCATCAGTGATCACACCATTCATATCAAAAATTATTGTTGTTATCATATTAAAAATTTGATCTCATTTATGGGAACTTTATCTCTTTTTTATTTCATTTTCAAGATGTAATATCAGATCTATATGTTTATCAGCAATTTCCTGATGTAGTTTATCAAAAGTCAAAATTGGTTGACGCACATTTGGTGTTGAATAAATTCCCTGACGGAATAATAAGCGTTTAAAAAAATGTATGGAAATATCTAAATGCTGATTAGAAAATGCTAATATTGGTAATATCTTCTGAAACAAGCTTTCTGCTTTTTCCATCTTACCCTCCTCAAATAAGCTGTAAATTGAAGTATAAATATAATGCATTCCGGTTGGCATAAATGCATGAACACCTCGCTGTAAACCTTCTATCATTTGAGATACAGCCCATCCACCACTGATATTCAATTTACCACCAGTTAATTCCAAAATTCTTGAATATTTCACTCCAGCCGGAACCGTTTCAATTTTTAAGCAGCGAAAGGCTTCTACATTTTCAAACAGATCATATATTAACTCATCTTCCAACCCATAGCCAGAAGTATCCCAATCTTGTAACATAATCATTTTGGGATCAAGTAACGCTAATTCCATAAAATGATTTTTATACTGCTCTTCATTCTTGAATGGTATTTGGAACAAAACATTTTCACAACCTATATCTATATATGATCTTAGGATTTTTTTGCTTTTTAAAAGATCTGTTTCACCTGCACCTCCAATAACTATAGCTTTATCCCCCACAGTTTCGAGAACAGCGTTCAACATATTCAGTCGCTCGGTTTCAGATAATTTGTAAACTTCAGAAGCCATGGCTGGAACTAAAAAGCCGGCAACACCAGCCTGTAACGCCTCATTGACATTTTGCTTCAATGCCTTTAAATCTATTGTATCGTCTTTTGTAAATGGTGTATTAAGTACCGTTACAATTCCTTTAAGAGGGAATAATTGTTTTTTCACGAAACTAAATTATTGATTAATTGTTATATTATTGCCTTAATATCCAAACATCAGTAACTCTTGACTGTTTTCTCCAGTTCAGGTGTTCTTCATCTGGTTTATCAAATGTTATCTTTAGTTTACCTTCTTTGATCAGATTCTTAGGAAGTGGGAATTCTTTAAATTGCTCAAAACCTTTTTCATATTTGGTAGGTTTTAATAATACACCATTGGCTCTTAACAAAGCCTCACCATAGCCCGAAACACGGATTAAATAATCTGCAATGGGATCAAGCTCATCATATTCCAACACAGGAGAAAACTGAAATAATTGAGTGGAAAGACGTTTCCTGCTTAAACCATTATTCTCCCATAAATAATCTATGGCATCATCGGTCGCAGATATCACATGTTTGGCATCAGCACTGGAAATATTATCATAAAAGCTTCCTTCTCCTGGTTTTTCATAGGTTCTGATAAACTCAAGTTTAGCCAATTTTTCTTCTTCTCTTTTAAGTACACTTATCTTTTTAAATTCATCTTCCAGCCACCATCTGTTATTTAACGGGTAATCAATAAAATCAAGAATAGCTCCTCTTTCTGCACTTTTGGCATTGTATTTTAATACACTGGTTTGTGCTCCAATCGATCGAAACAGATCTTCGGCATATTGAAATACTTTTTTCTTTAATTCCTGTGACACAAATTCTGAATCAGCCTTTTGCAAATAAGTTAATGCTTTATTCATAGCCTCATCTGCGCCAATTGTATTTGCCTTTGCAAGAATTTTATACGCTTCCGTTTCAAGTTCTTTCTCATAAGTTAGCCTATCCTGAATATATGCATCATAATAGGCTCTCATAACCAATTGCTGCCATCTCCAGTTAGTTAATAATTCTGGATTTTCCAACTCTAACTTCTTCCACAAAGCCAAAGTTTCACCAATCACTTTGTTACCCAATACAGGTCCAACCCAGTTTTTCTCCAAAGCAAATATTCCATCAGTTGCCTTTTCAGCTACATCTGGACCAAAGAAAAACCGACTATATTCCAGTATAATACTTCTGATATCTTTTTTAGAATTCCACCCTAACTGGCTCCATAAAACTTTATTCACATCATCATGAGATCCATCTGAATAACTTATAAATCCATCTGTAAAAATGGCATCTCTATTATGTATTTTGGCATAGGCCAATGGTAAAGGATTGCATGCTTCTCTCCCCAAAGTGAGTGCAAATGCCTGATCCCACCTTTCTACAGGATAGGAACACCTTACCGTATGAGTTATATCAGGATAAGAACGATGCAAATATTTTTTAGGTAACAATTCTCTTTCCATATCAATAGGAGGGCTACTAGGTCCATAAACCAGACCTTTAAGCCAATCAGGGCTCTCTTCTTCCAGGTACTTGAAGAAATATTCTACTTTTCCCCTGTCAAAGCCCTGCAAGGACACCCAGATACCAGCATCAGGATGATACTTCTGTAGAATAACAGACAGATCTTTTAAGTAAGGAATTAGATGTGATGGATGATTTTCTCCGGGATCGCCACCTGGTACAAAAAGGCCATCCAATCGTGGGCATTTAGCAAAGAATGCCTCTTGCTCTTTCAAACCTTCCTGATGTGCATTTTTAGCAGTTAGATCACGTGGAGCAGGTGTCCAAACCCAATAATCTGCATCGTATTTATTACAAATATTACTTAAATGAACCTCCATTTCTTGAGGATTTACTTTAAAATGAACACTTGATTTTGGATCCTGGAAAGGTATATTTTCAAAACTATTTGCTCCAAAAATTATTTGTTCTCTAAAGTGCTCATCAAACTGTTCAACAGTCCATGAATCCCACGAATTAGCAGTATTTCTATATCCAAATTGGTGACCCCGAAGTGCATATTCAGGAGAAGTTGAAAAATCTATTTTGTCTGTGATCGTAATCTGATCATCACGCATTTCTGTTGTTCGTAACAATTTCCCTATTCCATAAAGAACACCTCTGGCATCGGCACCAGAAATCCATAAAATATTCTTTCCGTTTTTATTTTCATGAAAAATTCGATAGCCTTCTTTTTTAAACTCTGGCAAAGTATCTCCAACCCTGTTTGGAACTGGCTTGCCATACAATTCTTTTTCTCCACTAATTATTAGTGCAATGATGGTATTATTGTTCCAATTTTCACTTATGCCAGCAGTGATATTTGTTCGCTTAGTAATTTCTTCTATCAGAACTTTTCCTGCGGTCTCACGAACTGGTGATTTGATATTTGGTGAAACAAGAATGGTGGCTCTGGACAGGTCCAATTGTTTTTG
>JAUVCP010000235.1 GCA_030590765.1 Flavobacteriaceae bacterium
AATATATATAATTAAAAATTAAACATTCATTTATTAAAAAATACTAATGTGCTTCTTCATGCTCATGTTCCTCCACTGCAAAGCCAAAATAAAGGGCTGAAAGCATGGTAAAGATATAAGCTTGTAATAAAGCAACTAATAGTTCAATCATTGAAATGGCAAAAGATAACATAAATGTTAAGCCGCTACCGATCCAATTCTGGAATACAAAGATCAAACCTATCAAACTCATCAATACAATGTGACCCGCCATGATGTTTGCGTACAAACGAATCATCAATGCAAAAGGTTTGATAAACACCCCTAATAATTCAATAGGAGCTAATATTATTTTCATTAGAACAGGCACGCCTGGCATCCAAAAAATATGTTTCCAGTAATTTGCATTTCCAGAAAATTGTGTGATCAAAAAAGTAATTAATGCCAAAGCTAAAGTAATGGTAATATTTCCAGTTACATTTACTCCTAGTGGAGTTAAACCAAACAGATTTAAAAACCAGACAAAGAAAAATACTGTCAATAAAAAAGGCATGTATTTTTTATACTTTTTTACACCTATGTTAGGTATGGCAATTTCATCTCTGATATACACAATAATTGGTTCGAAAAATCGCCCAGCACCTTTAACAATAGGTCCTTTTTTAAAGGATTTAGCCATACCGCCAAATAACCATAGCATTAAAAGCCCGGTTACAATAATCATAAAAACATTTTTTGTGATCGAAAAATCAAGAGGTTTTATATTGCTTGGGTGGTTTTGCTCATCATATTCAATTGTTCCGGCTGCATCTGTTTTATATATTTTGCTATGATAAAGTTTGTAGAAATTACTATTGCTTTTCGCAACAGTTTCACCATGATGAAATTCAGAAGACATAAACATCTGTAAGCCATCATCCCATAAAATTACTGGAAGAGGAAATCCAAAGTGACTACCTGTTTCACTGTTGCTAAAAAAAGTAAAACTATGAGAATCTTTGATATGATGATCAATATCTTTTTTGATTTCAGATTTTATA
This sequence comes from Flavobacteriaceae bacterium, assembly GCA_030590765.1. GTDB lineage: Bacteria > Bacteroidota > Bacteroidia > Flavobacteriales > Flavobacteriaceae > Lutimonas. Next base: position 1,020 of record JAUVCP010000235.1, read on the forward strand.
TCAACTTGCTCAGGTGAACCTTCGTGATCTTCATGCTGTGCTTTTGCATTTAAACTGAAAACTAAAAGCGTAATTGTAAGGAATTTTATTAAAAACTTACTTTGCATAATAAACTTATTATAATGGCTTAAAAATTGCTGCAAATGTAATATTTTATTTGGAAAGAATATAAATAATAAAACTATTTTTTAAGAAATTTTATTACCCCTAAAGTTTCAAAAATCAGACTAATAACATAAGGTATGAAAAATGCCATAAATTCACTTGTGGCCAGTTGTCCATCTGCTTTGTAGTACGGATAAAAAAAGATAAAAAACAGGATAAATTTGACAAAACTACCTCCTAAATAAAGAAATCCTAATTGCTCTACATATTTTTTTCTAAATAAAAATAATCCAATATAAATTCCGGTTGCCATTAAAAAATTAACGACATAAGCTTCTATTATTTTATCCTGAAATAAAGGTTGTTCATTGAAGTGTAAAACAGTGAGGTGCAATGCAAAAATAACAGCCAAACTTAGAAAAAGAGTGATGATGAATTTTATAACTGATGTCATATCTACCACTAATTATTGATATTCTTAATTTGTTGCAACAAACTATAAAATGAAATTGCAACACCAGCAAGAGTAAGTACAATGGTGTATAAATTATTATCATTTGGGTATTTTACATCCAACCATTTACCAAGATAAGACGCCAGGTAAATTGTGATACCCATTTGTAATCCAATACCCGTTAAACGGATATATTTGTTAAGCTGTTTTTTTGGTTTTTTGTTCTCCATCTTTAACGATTTTAACAGAACCTTTCATGGCACAAGTTGCATTAAAAGTAGCTCCGGGTTCAACCGAAAGTTTACCTAAGACCACATCTCCACTAATAACAGCAGTGTTTTTTAGTGATAAAACTTCTTCAACATCTAAATTACCTGAAAATGTTCCCTCCACATCTGCATTTAAACACTCAATGTTTCCATTTACTATTCCCTCTTTTCCAATGACAACCCTACCCGTGGTTTTGATGGTTCCTTCAATTTTTCCATCCACTCTAAAATCTCCATCGGATGTAAGATCTCCAACAAGCGTTGTGTTTTTAGCAATAATATTTCTTTCTCCTATTGGTTTTGGTGTTCCCTTTTTTTCACTAAACATAATTTATAAATATTTATATCCCCCTTTAATTACTTACCTCTTCCTTGCTATTGTCTAACTTTTCCAATACCGATTTTGCGTGTTCACTTTCTTCGGTGTTTGGATAATTTATAATTACAAAATTCAATTTTTCTCTAAACTCAGTTTCTCCTTTAGTCCTAAATAATAAAAATGCTTTTAACAATTCAAATTTAGCTTCGATCTCCAGACCTTTAAAATTCTCAATAGCATCATTAACTGTACTCAGTGCGTAAGCATAATCATCTTCTTCATAACAGATGTAAGCATTTTTATATATCTTTTCCGGACTATCTTCGCTATTTTCTAATCTAGTTATATTTTTCGGACTCATTATGATTTGTGCATATCGAGAATCTGAATAGTTATTAACGATTTCATCTCTGTTTTTATTGCTCAATACTGTGTTAAAATTAGCATAAGTTTTATACAAATGATACTTGGTTGGAAGTATGAGATTTGTCTTTGGATTGTTGTTTAAAAAATTCTCAAAATCAACAGCAGCCATTTCATATTCTTTAAATTGTTCTTTGTAGATCAACCCTAAATTATAATAGGCATCATTTCGTTGAGACTTTATGCTATCCAATGCTTTTTCACTGGTTGGTATTTTGTCTATATAATAAGCAATATCATATCTTGAATCATTATCTATCTCATCTTCATCTGTCTTTTTATCAAGGCTTGCAGATAACCCGCCACCACCTTGAGATAAGATCCAAAAATCTCTTAAAGGTCGGTTGCCATACGTGTTCTTGAATTGTTGTTTACCTAGCCCAACCAGTTGTACATTATAAAAATAGAACTTACCACTGTTATCCGTTATTTGACTATTTGATAAATTGTCAGTCAAGCCGTTACCGGAATTCATTGCAGCAATTTCATTCTTTAATTTTTCAGCCTCATCTCTTGCTTTGAGATCTTCTACATAAGCCTGAAAAAACTCTTTTTGTTGCACTTCAGGCATATCAGCAATATGTAAGATACTATCATTTTTGTAAACAATGTTTTCATAAAAAATTACATCATTTAGGCTTTCTCTTTTACGAATAATTTTACGAATCCGTTTTGAGTTTTTATCCAGTTCTTTAATTTGTAAAACGCTGTCGTAATAGGCGCCAGCCATTTCAAATTTTGTATCATCAAAATATAGATCTCCTAACTTTTCATACGATAAGCTTTTTTGAAAAGGTTTTTTTGTATTGTGACGAAGCGATTTTTCATAAAAATCATAAGCAAATGCAAGGCTATCTCTTTTTTGAGAGATCAACCCTGCCTGATAATATAATTCATCCAGATATGGGCGATTATCCCTATCTTCGATCAATGAGCGCAGTGCATAAATAGTAAGGTCTGTACTGTCAGCAGCATTGTAATTTTTTGCTCTTTCAAGCGTAGCGTGAACTTTGTATTTTTGGGGTATTTTTTTCATTAATGCAAGGTTTTCAAAAACCATGTTAGAAGAGTCAATATGTTTCTCTTCTCTATAAATCTGACCTAGAATAAATAAGTTTCTCGCACTTTGATTTCTATCGGTAAAGTACAATGTTGATCTTTTAAGATGATTGATAACCTGATGGGTACTATCTAATTGGGTGTAAGCCATCGCCATGGCAGTATGTGCTTTTTCATACTCTTCTTCAGGTAGATCAATACTTTTTAAAACCAAATCCAGTGTTCTTATGGATAGTTCTTCATTTTGTAAACGTACATGGGTTTTTGCTTTCCAGATTCTTGTCTCATTAAATAAATTTGCATAGGGATATTTGTTGATGGCAAAAGTAAAAGCCTCTAAAGCAGGAATAAATCTTTGAGAAAAATATCTGGCTTTCCCCAATAATAAATAGGCTTCATCAATTTGTTTGTTTCTTTCAAATTCATCAATAACCATAGAGTGTTTTTGAATAGCCTTTACCGCTTTTTCTTCTGCTTTGTCAAAGCCCTGTACTTCGGTTGATTGGGTTATGGTTTGCCCAGGCATAGGAATGATTTCCTCTTCTTCAATCTTTAAAGGTTCAATTGGCAGACGTTCCCAAAAATTATCTTCATAAGTATCATCCAGTTGTTCTTTAGCTTCATTAAATGCATTATTACCATTAAAAAGCACATTATACTTTGTACTCATGGCATGTGTATTTCTGCTGATAAAAGTATCTTTCTTTGTAGAACAACTACTTATAACAATAAAGAAGATGATAAAAAATATGAAACTGTATATTATTTTTTTCAAAATGTTTGTTTACCCTTTTAAAACATTACTAATTGAGTTAGGGTTGTAAAATTACAAATAAAATTGAAAAGGCTTAAGCTTTTTTATAAAGTTTGTATTCAGGGTAAGTTTGGGTCATCTCATCTTCTAGTTTAGGTGGCATAATTTTTATAATAACAAAAACAAAGGCTGCGAAAACAGATAATGAAAAAGAAGCAATGAAAAGCCAAAATGAGTTTAAAACAAACGAATCATTATTTATGTATTTTAACAAGTGAATGGGAATCTGAATTCCGAGAAAAAAGAATAAACCAGATTGTCTTATCATTTCATCAACCATC
>JAUVCP010000063.1 GCA_030590765.1 Flavobacteriaceae bacterium
TTTCATCCTAAACTTAATTTGGGGTTCACCAGTTTTTGCATGATTTTAATAAACTCTTCCAGTTCGGCAAGTTTGTTGGCAGTTTCTTTAGTGCCTTGTTCGGTAAGTTAGTAGTATTTACGCATTCGGTTACCAATGTTAACAATTTCAACATCCAGCAAACCTTCGGCTTCCATTTTATGCAAGGCAGGGTAGAGAGCACCTTCGGTGATCTTCAACTCTCCTTTGGTAAGTTCTTTTACTTTTTGGGTAATTTCATAACCATACATTTTATCCTGCTCTTCTCAAAGCTTTAAAATAATGGTTTGTAGTGATCCTTTGTATAGTTTTTGATTTGCCATAGTAAAATCGTTACGAATCAAATTAGATTGACTTTTGCAACGGTTTTACAAATATACATAATATTCTTATACATAAGAAAATTAGGTATAATATTTTATTGTTTCAATAAAACATTCTCAATCCATCATATGCTCAGGAGTGAATATTTCATCTTTTAATCCAGTGTTGACTTTGATATCGGTCATGATGAATTTAGTCATATGATTTTTAACCACATTTTCCATGGTAACCTGTGTAGTAACCCAATGGTTTGCAATTTTTTTAAAAGTGTAGGTTGCAATTTTTAATTTTTTACCGGTCTGGTCGAAATACTCAATTTTTTTGGGACAGTAGTTTTGTCTATCAATGGTCATTAATAACCTACTGTATGATCCTCCTTTTTCTATAGGGATTAAATTCAATATATTGGTGCTAGCATCACTTTTTATCAAGCTTGGTGAATATCGTTCGCTATAGGTCTTATTATCACGATCTTCCAGTGAAAAATCAGATTTGTTGAACTTGTTGCCCTCTGCAAGATTGGTGATCTTTTTTGGTTTTTTAAACATTGGAAGATATAAGTAAACATCTTCAGTTAAGGTAAGAGAGGCGATTCCATTATCAGATTTTGGGTAGGTATATTGAAAAAGTTTTTTATCGAGACCTTTTTGGTAAAGCATTGCTTTTTTAATTTTTTTGCTATCTGTTTTTAAGTTAATCATCTGCATTTCTACTGTGGAGGTCTTATCCTTTATAGAGAATATTGCTTTGTCGACTTTTGATAGGATGGTTTTTGCATTTTCTGTTTTACCGGTTTGAAAACCAATTGTTATGGTCAATAAAAATATTAATAGGATATTCATTTTATGATTTCTTTTTTTGTTTCAGAAGAAGTATAGATGGTAAAAGGGTAAGGGCTCCCATTGCAGCACCCAGCATGCTCAGAGCTATAATTATTCCAAAATAGATCATGGGTACTAAATTAGAAAAAATAAGAATTAAAAAACCTAATGCAACCGAAATAAAATTAATGACAATTGCCTTGCCGCTCACATGGATACTTTCACTTATTGCATCAGCAACTGTACCTCCCTTTGCTTTGATGTGATTAAAATAGGAAAAGAAATGAATGGAATAGTCAATACCGATTCCCATAGCGATACTTGCAACAAGTACCGTAGCAATATTGAGAGGAATCCCACTGAATCCCATTACTCCATAAACGATACCAATGGTAACAATTACCGGTAAACTAGCGTACAACCCCCTTACAAATGAACGCAGCATTAAACTTACAATAGCCATTACTAAAATAATAGCAATGATCAGACTCACAATCTGGCTATAAAGTAAATTATCGGATAATTTTTTATTGATAAATGGCATTCCCGTCATCTCAATAGAATATGCTTCTGATGAATATTTATCAAAATAACTTTGCATATAGTCGGTAAGTTCTATGGTGGAATGATCACCAATATCCTGAAACTTGGCAATGATCAATGCCTGATCCTGCTCGGGACTTACCAAATGAGAGATGCTTTCCTGCTGATCGAGTAAAAACCAAAGTTGTCCGATAGAGCCTTCATCATCAGGTATTTTATTTTCCCCGCTGACCTTTTTGTTGAGCTCCTGAACAACATCGGCAATAGATTGGGTGCTCCCTATCAACGGACTTTCTTTCATATAATTTTCCAGATCGATCATTGCTTTTAACACTTCAGGACTTAATATATTTCCTGTAAAGGTTATAAATAAAGGTTTTGTGCCCCCGAAACTTTTACTTAGGATCTGTTCTGAAATACTTATCGGATGTGAATCTTTAAAATATCCGGCAACACTTACACTTCGTTTTAACAGAAAAATACCACCCAAACTAATGATAAATATGATGATCCAAATAGTTAATATCCTTTGGGGATGACTGATAACTTTTTTAGCAAGTGGTATAAGGAATTTTTTTAACAGAAGTGGTTTCTTTTTAGCGGATGTATTTTGCTTTTTTATTTTCTTTTCAGGAAATACAGCAATGATGGCAGGTACAAAGGTGATTGCCAGAAGTCCGGAAAAAAAAGTACCCATCGCGGCAAGAATACCAAAATCACGTATCATAGTTAAGTAAGCTCCAAAAATAAAAGAAAGAAATCCAACCATGGTTGTTAGTGCCGAAAGGCTTACAGGAACCAGCATTAATGAAAGTGCATTTTTAAGATTGCTTATTCTATTTGTATCATTTTGGTGTGCAATTTGGTTGAGAATATGGATTACATATGCCGTTCCCATGGCAAGTATGATGATGGGAACATTGTTGGAAACCATTGATAATTTAAAGCCCATGAGTGTAAACAATCCCATGCTCCAAATAATTGCCAAACCAGCAGTAATTAATGGAAGTACAACCCCTTTTGCTGAATGAAAACTAAGAAAAAGTAATATGGTAATGATAAGAAATGAGATTGGGATCAGGATTGCAAGATCATGTGAAACCACCATTGAAACATAAGCAACCATAAATGGTGCTCCTGCAAAATAGTGTTCATTTTTAAGGGAGAGAGCATCAACCTTTTTCATGATCTTTTTGGAGGTTTCCTGAATTTTTGCATCTCCTGCAAAGGAGAATATAATTACAGAAGATGTACCATCCTGTGCAATGAGGTTACCAGTGATCATAGGATCAGAGGTGATCTTTTTCATTAAGGTGTTGGCTTCTTCTTTGTTCTTTGGACGGTTTTTTTTATTGATGAGGTTTGTAATCTGAAAATCATCTCCTGTCACTTCTAAATGTTGAATGTTTGTAAGACTGGTTACAGCTATTATTCCATCTGTGTTACTAAGGGTATCTGTAATTTTTTGAATATCATCCAGAACCCGGGGCATTAGTATATTATCAGCTTTGATAATTACCATACCAATCTCATTACTTCCAAATTTTTCTCCAACTTCCTTAAAAAGAGTAACATCAGGGTCATCAGCAGGAAGAGAATTAATAATATTAGAATCTACCTTGATATGAAATAATTGATAGGTAAAGAAAAGCGTAATCAGAAATACGGAAGCAATCACTAACCATCTAAATTGTATAATTAAATCTGAGAGTTTTTTCATATCGTTCAGAGTTTCCCTAAAATGCAATGTAGAACGAAAATACTTATTTTTTTATTGATTATGTTTCCCAAGGAATTTTTTTTTACATAGAGGAGAAGAGTAAGAAAAAGATGAACATCCCTGCTTAGTTACGATCGATTTTATTAATATTATATTTCTTCCTAAAAGTGATATGATTTATTTTAGAATGAATGAGGGTTTTAAAGTTGATCTATGGTAGAAAAATATGATGGATCAAATGATATTGTCTATATCTTTTTGATCCATCTAAATTCGTTTTTATAATTTTGTTTTGGGTTTTTCGATATTTAGTTTTAATAGGTTTTTATCCAGCTCCAGTAAAAAAACTTTTAATTCAAGGGAATGGATCAATAATTCATGATTTTTAGACTTTTTCATATATAGCAATATGTTTTTAAGTACAGATTAATTTACTTGTTAGATAAATTATTGTTAAAGGGAGGGAATCAGATATAAGAACGAGAGTTATTCTTATTTATTATATTTTTTTCTGGTTAACAAAAAATATATAGATGTTTTTTAGCTAAGTACTTTAAACAGAAAGGAGAACTTTTTATAAATAAAAAAGGGGTTCGAAAAATCGAACCCTCTTTTAAAAATCCTGAGATTAATTTTGAGTAAACTTTTATTAAAAATTGAAAAAGTGAGCAAGTTTAAAACTGCGCTTTTTTTCAATGTTTTGTTCTGTTTTATTTAAACTATTATTCAAATTTTGAAAATAATTTTTACCTTTTGTGTTAATTTTAGCCCCAACCTTATGTATTCTTTGATTCGAAATTCCAAAGGCTGCAAAATTTCTTGGCTTTGTTTCATCAATAACAATGTAATTGTTTCCTTTCAATTCAATTAAAGATTCAATCAAAGAACTATAATTTTCATCTAAAAATGTAACATCAACAAACTTTCCTTTGTCATTGTTGAAAAGATGACTTAATATCTTAAATTCTAAATTCATAGCTAGCGGGTAACTATCTAAAAGATGTTACCTTTATTTAAAGGTTGCGTAATTTTTTTTATTTTTTTACTCATATACTTATAAACGCTCAAATAGTGTGTTTTAGTATGGTTTGTTATCATTTATTAGGCTTTATTTGTTGATTTTTTTCTTTGCATAAATACAATTAAAGCTTATATTTTTAAAATCCATTGAATTTACGTAACATTACATCAACATTTTAGACACTTAACATGGATAAACACATCATAAAAAATAAAGAATTAAACATTTGGGAAGCACTGATTCCTGTATTCGTTTTAGTAGCTATGTTAGCATATAATGTTGGAGTGTATGGTGATGATGCCTTAAGTGGATCCAATCAGTTTATTTTATTGCTTGGTGGTGCAGTAGCTGCAATTGTTGGATTCTTTAATAAAGTATCCTATGCTCGTATGTTAGAGGAGGTTGCCAATAATGTAAAATCAACTACCGGAGCCATATTAATATTATTAATGGTTGGTTCCTTGGCTGGAACCTGGCTCATTAGTGGGGTAATTCCCACCATGATCTATTATGGGTTGGAAATTTTAAACCCAACCATATTTTTACCTGCAACAGTAATCATTTGCGCAATTATTTCGATTGCTACTGGTAGTTCGTGGACTACTTCGGCTACAGTTGGGATTGCCTTAATAGGAATTGGAGGTGCTTTACATATTCCTCTGGGAATGGTTGCCGGCGCAGTGCTTTCCGGTGCGTATTTTGGAGATAAAATGTCACCTATGTCTGATACAACAAATCTTGCACCCGCTATGGCTGGAACTGATTTGTTTACGCATATAAGATACATGGCAAAAACCACAGTTCCAACAATTATAATCACCTTGATCATATTTATAATTATTGGTTTGACCCTAGATACAGAGGGAACAACAGATACTTCGGCAATTCTTACTTCTATTGAGCATTCTTTTCATATTACACCATGGTTGTTTTTGGTTCCAATTATTGTTATTTTTCTAATCGTAAGAAAAACACAACCCTTGATAGCCTTATTAGTTGGAACTTTATTAGGAGGAGTTTTTGCAGTTATATTTCAACCTGATATTGTTGCAAAAATTGGTGGTTCAGAAACTTTGAATTTTCAATCGGCTTATCAGGGTATAATGAATGCAATTACTGTGGATACAATGGTTGCATCAGAAAATGAAATGTTAAGTGATCTGTTTTCGGCAGGCGGGATGAGTGGTATGTTAGGAACGATCTGGTTGATCATATGTGCGATGGTATTTGGTGGCGTAATGGAAGCTATAGGAGCTTTGTCAAGGATAAGTGCCGCATTACTAAAAATGGCACATACCGTTTTTGGTTTGTTTGCCAGTACAGTGGCAACATGTTTAGCTTTAAATGTTACAGCTTCTGATCAATATTTAGCTATTGTGGTTCCGGGTAAAATGTTTGCAAAAGCGTATGAAGAAAAAGGGTTGGCACCTGAAAATTTAAGTCGGACATTAGAAGATTCAGGTACGGTTACTTCGGTTTTAGTTCCCTGGAATACCTGTGGAGCCTATCAATCGGGTGTACTTGGTGTTAGTGTTGGTGAATATTTTATTTATGCAATATTTAATTATTTGAGTCCATTTATGACATTACTTTTTGCAGCATTCAACATCAAGATCAAGCAACTGGTAAAGAAAACTACTTAAAAATAGCTTTGCAAAACAGATTTATCTAAAATTAAAATTTCATCAATTGAAAAAAATCGGATTAATAGGAGGGATGAGCTGGGAATCCTCTATGGTTTATTATGAACTGATCAATTTAAAAGTTAGAGAATTACTTGGAGGCTTTCATTCTGCCAGTTGCGTGATGGAATCTGTTGATTTTGCCGAGATAGAAAAGTTACAACATGATAATGATTGGGATGAATTAGGTAATATCATGGGAAGGGCTGCAGAAAATCTTGAAAAGAGCGGTGCAAATGTTGTCGTTTTATGTACAAATACAATGCATTTATTAAGTGATCAGATCAAAGAGAAAATTTCCGTTCCTTTTTTGCATATTGCCGAATCAACAGGTAAAAATATTCTAAAAAAGAGAATCAATAAAGTTGCCTTACTGGGTACAAAATTTACAATGGAAAAAGATTTTTATAAAAAGATCTTGCTTGATGATTTTAATATAGAGGTGATTATTCCTGAAAATAAAGATAGGAGAATAATACATGATATTATTTACAAGGAATTGGTTCAAGGTAAGTTAAATGATAATTCAAGAAAATTAATGATTAAGATTATCAAAAAGTTAGAAAATAATGGAGCTAAAGGTGTTATTTTAGGTTGTACGGAAATACCTCTATTGATCAAACAAAAAGATGTGGATATTCCTGTTTTTGATACAACCAAAATTCATGCTGAGGATGCAGTTTCTTTTGCATTTGGTCAATAGATCAAACTAATCTGTTCTGCACATTTTTCACCATCAATTGCTGCCGAAATAATACCGCCTGCGTACCCGGCGCCTTCTCCACAAGGGTATAAACCTTTAATTTGAATATGTTCCATAGTTTTTCTGTCTCTTGGAATTCTAACAGGTGATGAAGTTCTTGATTCAGGGGCATGTACAACTGCTTCATTCGTTAAATATCCTTTCATGGATCTTCCAAATTGTTCAAATCCATTTTGTAAGGTTTTATTTATAAAATCAGGTAAAACATTACCTAGTTCAACAGAAGTTGTACCTGGAAGATAAGATGTTTTCGGAATGTTATGAGATAATTTTCCTTTTGTAAAATCAACCAGTCTTTGTGCAGGAACTCTTTGTGTTTCACCAGCCAATTGCCATGCTGTTTGTTCTATTTTTTTTTGAAATTCAACTCCGGCCAAAGGTCCGAATTTTTTGTATGCAGCAAAATCTTCCAGTTTTAATTCTACAACAATACCTGAATTGGATGTTGGCTGATCTCTTTTTGAAGGAGACCACCCATTTGTAACGACTTCTCCGGGAGCAGTTGCACAAGGAGCAATTACACCACCAGGGCACATACAGAAAGAGTAGACACCTCTATTTTTTACTTGTTTTACAATGCTGTATGGAGCAGGGGGAAGGTAATCTCCCCTAATTTCACAGTGATATTGTATCTGATCAATCAATTGTTGAGAATGTTCAACTCTAACTCCCAAAGCAAAAGGTTTGGCTTCAATTTCAATTCCTTTATTGTACAAAAGCTCAAAAATATCTCTGGCAGAATGCCCGGTTGCCAAAATTATTTTTTTAGAATGGATGATATATCCATTTTGGGTTTCAACACCTTGAACTTCATTATTTTTGATGATTATATCAATAACTCTGGTATTGAATAGAACTTGACCTCCGTAATTTAAAATGGTCTCACGTATGGCCTGAATTATCTTTGGAAGTTTGTTTGTGCCAATGTGTGGATGGGCATCTACATTTATATTTTTGTTTGCTCCATGTGCAATAAGTAGCTTTAAGATCTGATGGACATCACCTCTTTTTTTTGATCTTGTATAAAGTTTTCCATCTGAAAAAGTTCCTGCTCCTCCTTCACCAAAGCAGTAGTTGGAATCTTCATTTACAATATGATTTTTGGTTAGGGCTGCAAGATCTCTTCGCCTTTCCCTTACATTTTTACCTCTTTCTATAACGATTGGTTTGAACCCTTTTTCGATCAATTTCAAAGCAGCAAATAGTCCGGCAGGACCGGCACCAATTACAATCACTTCTTTAGAAGTACTTACATCTTTATAATGTGGAATTTCAATTGGGCTTTCCTTAAAATCTTCTTTGATAAAAACACGAATCCTTAAATTGATCTTTATATTTTTTTGACGAGCATCAACAGACCTTTTTAAAATTTCAACATGGTGGATATCTTTAGCATTCAATCTTTTGTTTTTTGCAACAAATAATTTAAGTTGCTCCAGATCCTGGGCAATTTTCGGTTTTACCGGAAGTTGGAATTCCTGTTGCATAGTTTTTATATCAAAATACTCTTCATTATGGTTTCATCTGTTAAATTAAATATCAAATAAAAAAAGTCCAAATAATTCCAAACCTAAGAGATAGATCCCGATATGGATAGGTGGGAGCCGAATAATAATTATTTTTACTAAAACTGGAATTGAAATGCTGTAATTTTAAAAATATTTGCATGGTTCGTATTCGCATATTTAAAAAGAAATCAAAAATAGGATAGCCCCCAATTTCTTGTTCATTTTGTAAATAGAACTCAGATAGAACAGGATTATAACTATTCATATAGTACTTATTGAAATAGCTAAATGTAACACCGGTTTGTAAATATAAGGGTTTGCCTTTAAAAATATGGTTTTGATAATAAAGGGTGTTTCGTGTAACAAAATCAGGTACTCTAAAAACATCACTACCTGATGAAACATTTTGATAAATAAACTGATTATCCAAAGCAAAATGACCCAATCTAAATTCTTTACTGATTTTAACTTTTAAATAATTTATATTTTCACTTGATTGAATGGGTTTAGTTTGTTCATTTTCTGCTGTAGCATCAAAATAAGTGTAATTATTTATATTGTTAATGTCAACAGAGGCATAACCCCATTTTTTGGAATCAAATTTAAAACCAATACCTGTTGTTTCTTCATTGTCAAAATTGTTTTGCCAGTTGTATTTTTTGTATCCGCTTTGATATAATTGAAAGTTGAGATTTGGTGT